>JAGQZQ010000099.1 GCA_020435415.1 Flavobacteriales bacterium | reverse complement strand
AGGTTTAAGGGGATACTGAGTTTATTGGAATGGTTATGCTACAGTGTTGGGCGAAGGTTCCCGGATCATTGCGATACCGGGACAGGTGCACCTTCGTCCGATTATATTGAATGATTTTTGTGGAGGAGAATCCCCATATCACAGCGATCATTTCATTCCCATCTTCTCATTAAAATCTTTCGATTTGTTTTTGGGGATGGAGAGGCTTTGCCATTGATCACCTTTGAGGAGATGGCCGATGTATACGATCTGCCCCACATGATAAGCATAGTGAGCAAGTTGCCGATTGATGGCTTCGGTAACCGTCAGGTTCTGGTTCCTGATGGTGATGGAGGCACTCAGGTTATTGTCATTTACCTGTTCAAGGGCATGGAAGACACAATCCCAACCTTCTGCCCACCGAGCCATGAGTTCATCCCGCGTCTTAATGATGTCTTCAAACTCTTTGTCGCGCTCCCGCCATGGTTTCTCACCGTCCGTGGTAAGGAAGTCGGTCCACCGGGACAGCATGTTGCCCCACATGTGATTTACAATAATGGCTATGGAATTGCTGTCGGAATGAGGTTGCTTGAACAATTGTGAATCATCCAGTTGTTCGAATGTTTTTTCTCCAAGCGATTTGTAGTAGTTGAATTGCTGGAGAATGCTGGCTAGGTAGGAGGGCATGTCTTAGTAGTTAGTAGTTAGTAGGCAGTAGGCAGTAGCGGTTGATAGACATTAGATTTTAGATCATAGACATTAGAGAGGGGCATTTGTTGGACGGGTAACCAAACGATGATGTGGCATGCTTTCCCGGGTACACGTAGTCCCCGCCCAGGATAAAGTTACGGAATGCGATTGAAGTTGGCGAGATAAGATGTAGCTATTTCTTGCAGGGGTGATTTTGGGAGGAAGATTTTATTCCCAGGGGAGGTGATGGGTAGAAGCGAGAAGGAGAGTAGGGTGATTTTACCAGGGTATTGATGCGATCATCTTTTTAAAAATTCTCCGGTCTGATTGTCAAAATTCACATAATACAGCCCTTCCGGAAGATCGCTGATGTCACATTGGCGGCCCCTCCCTTTACGCGTAATCTTTCCCGATGTATGATAAAGTTCAAACTGGGTTGTGTCACTAAAAACAATGGGATGGATCGGTTTGCATATCATGGTCACCTTTTTAATAGTCGGATTCGAAAAACTGAACGCGCCTAGTTCTGTTATATCTTCAGGATTGCTTGCTTCCGTTTGTTTGTAAATCAACCGGAACATATTAACGCCGGAATGCAGGGGCAGGGTTGAGGTAAATGTAACGGTATCTTTTCCGGCCACACGGCACGAGTCCGTATTGATCCAACGGTTCCACCGGAATTGCTGGAGGTATATGTCTGCATTGGGATGCAGTAGCTGTGCTGTCACACTACCTGCGGAATCTACTTCCAGACGGAGTAACTGTTTGTTGTTTTGGTGGACATGGTGCGGGAGTGTTCTTTCATCGATCAGTTTTCCATCGCGAACAGTTAACAATATGTAATTCGTCTTGTTAGGTCGGTCGTTATGTTCAAGTTGCAATTGAAAGGTGCTGTCATTGATTCGTTGGAAGACAGGCCATATGCGCTTATTGAACTCAAATTCCAACAGGCTGTCCGGTTGATAAATGATGGATTGTCCGATGCGAACGGTCAGTTTGTATTTCCAGAGTGGTTCGCAGTCCATATAGGTTGCCGCAATGACGATGGAGTCTTCGAAGGTTTCCGTGAAGGCCAACGGTTTGCATCCATCTGTGGGCAGATGCCCGTTCGGTTGGCAGCTGGTTTGCATAAACCAGAAGATCAAACCAAAAACAAACGCAGTTCGAAGGTGGAAATTCATGTTGTTTTCAGTGTAAACAGTCGGCGAACTTGCAGTCACCTGACCTTAAAACATTCTACAAAATATTCATCGTTGTGAAAGAAGCATTTCAGGACCATGGATTCACTGTTGTTTTGAATTACCTCATACTCGTACTTGTCGCCAACTTTACTTAATGCAGATTTATACGGGTCGTTGCTTTCCGCAAACGTGAGGGTGAAGTGGCATTTGTCTGACCATTTGACGGTTAGTTTTGAATAAGTTCTTCCATGATTCATCCGTTCCAGGTATTCGGTTTCGGTGAACGTCACAAATGTTGTATCTGTCAGGTTCCCATCCTTGTCTGGTATTACATAAAAATAGTCACCGGTTTGAATTCCATCACAATTGAGAATGCTGTCCCTGGAAAATTTAGGTGCTCTGACCTGTATGCTGTCACGCATGAGACTGTAGAAGTATTCACAGTTCTTGGCAAGTTTTAAAGCAATCTTCTGGCCCACAGCCTCACCTTTGACTTCAGAGATTGAAGTAACCTGGTAATAATCGATAATAGCAGACATGTTTTCAAACATGGTCTTTTCAACACAGGGTAGGATATCATCAACATTTACCACTTTTTCCTTTTCAATGCACTTGCAGATCTTTTTTGACATTTTGTCAAATACGTCCTGTGCCTCGCATAAGCCTGAGGTGAACAACAGCGTGGCGATGATCAATACAACATTTTTCATTCCGGTATTTTTAGCATGAAGTCCAGTATTCACAAGAAGAAAGTTTCCCATCCCTGAAAACAAAACGGAAGCCATTATCATATCCTTTGGCAAGCAGTAGAACGGATTCTCCGTTTTCATCCTGCCTGAAACGTGATACCGTTCCCTTTCCGAAAATATTTATGAAATCGGCTTTGGTTGTTTGTCCGGTCAACGGCATTCCGTCATAATACAGTTTCACTTCTCCCTGGTGATCCATGGTTACCTTTTCAAGGGTGAATAGTGCGGAATCGCAACCAATATAATTGAAATATTGATACTTCAATTGATAAAAAGTACATCCTTGCCAGTCGCTCGAGAAGCCGCCACATTCATATTCGGGATATGCGATATCAGCTTCCCCGAACATGTTAATGATGGTGTCTTTTGGAATATGAAGCCCGCGTCCGTGAAATTTTAATTTATCCATATCAAACCCGGAATCCTGCCCGAAGGAAAGAGCAGGCAAGGCAATCAGAAACAGATTCAGTATGGTATAATACATCCGCATTTCAAAATCATCATATCACCACATCAGCCTGCCTTGCAATGGCTAGCGCTTCGGCTGGCAGGTCACCAAATCATCACATCACCACATCACCTAATCCACATCCAGTCTGTCTGCTTCAAACTTATAACCCTGCCCGTGTTCCGGAATGTGTACCCTCCGGAAGCCGGCATTTTTTAATCTTGTTTTCCAGTGGTGCATGGCTTCTTCATGTCCGTGGACGAGGAAGAGTTGATGCACTTTTGGGATATCCTGGCAGGAAAGGTATTGCAGCATTTCCTGGTAGTCGGCATGTGCGCTGAAGGAATCGGTGATGCTGACATCCGCCTTCACCTCATGTTCTTCTCCGAATATCTTCACCCGCTTGTCACCGGCCCGTAAACGGCCCGCAAGGGAAAGAGGTTCGGCATAACCTACCAGCAAAATGGTGTTGGACGGATCTCCGATGTTGTTTTTGATGTGGTGTTTTACCCGTCCGGCTTCCGCCATGCCTGAGGCAGATATGATAATGCACGGTTCCTTGATGGCATTCAGGGCTTTTGAGTCAGCCACATCCTGAATATAGGTCACGTCATCGAAGCCGAACGGATCAGGTCTGGTCTCGATGAATTCCTGGACCTGCATGTTCAGGCAAGAGATATGCTTCCGCATGATCCGGGTGGCATCGTTTGACAACGGACTGTCTATATATATCTTGATATCAGGGATGAGTCCGTATACATCCAGCTTGTTCAGGGTGTAAACGATCTCCTGGGTTCGTCCGAGGCTGAAAGCCGGAATAATAAGCTTTCCTTTCTTTTCCTTGCATGTGTTGATGACGGCGTTCAGAACATCCTGCTCGGCATGGACGATGCGGTTGTGAAGCCGGTCACCATAAGTGGATTCACATATGATGATGTCGGATTGTTCAAACGGACTGGGATCTTTGAGGAGGGAGGTGTCATATCTGCCGATATCCCCGGTGAAGGTCAGATGAATGACGCCTTTGGTTTCGGTAAGCTTCAGGTGTACGCTGGCGCTGCCCAGGATATGACCATTGTCTGTCAGGGTAAAAGAAACGCCCGGGAATATCTCGGTTTCCGTGTCATAGGCGATGCCCCTGAAGTGCGGCATACATTTTTTGACATCTTCAATCGTGTACAGCAGATCAATCGGGGTCTTCCCTTGTCGTATCTTGCGTTTGTTGACATACTTCATATCCGCTTCCTGGATGAATGCGCTGTCTTCAAGCATGACATCACAAAGGTCGCGCGTGGGGTGGGTGCAATAGATATGTCCCCGGAAACCTTCCTTTACCAATCTGGGTAGAAGTCCACTATGATCGATGTGGGCATGGGAAAGAATGACCGCATCAACGGATGCGGGGTCAAAACCCCATTCTCTGTTAAGATTGTGTGTGTCCATGCCCATGCCCTGATACATCCCGCAATCCAGTAATATCCGCTTGCCACTTTCCGTGGTGATAAGGTGCTTGCTCCCTGTAACGGTCTGCGTAGCACCGTGAAAGTTTATTTCCATGAGGCGAAGATAGGAATATGGGTTTAGGTTTGCCGCGCCCTTAGAAGCTTTAGTGGAGGAGGGCTGTTTAAAGTCGGAGGTTTATGGTTCGAAGTTTAAGGTTGGAGTGGAGGGGGGAGTAGGCTGTAGGCAGCAGGCAGTGCCTGGAATCCTTTGGATCGGTGTTTGGCTCTGGCTGATTACTTCATATTTTTGTGGTTCAAAGTTTAAACTTTTAGATAGTTCGAACGTCCAACCAGATTCTGCTGGCAGACTAAAATTTCAATATTTTTTTTTGGTTTCGCACCTGTGAGGCTCAACCTCATGAGAATCAACGTTTCCCTCATTTAGACAATATTGTCTTAATGTTCTGTTTGCTTACTGGGTTTGCGTTTCTTGCATTATTATCCCTACCTTGCGGCCGCATTGGGAAGTGCACTTTAGCGATTTTATTGGTAAACAAACCTAGAATGTCCATGAGGAGATTTTACACACTATGGGCAGCGGTGATGGCTATGACAGCTGTTGCCAATGCGCAGATCGTGGCCGGATTCGATGCCACGCCGAAGACTACCTGCACGGGGTATGTCAGTTTCACAGACACCAGCTCTGGCAATGTCCTGCAGTGGCATTGGGATTTCGGGGACGGAACGACATCCGATCGCCCAAATCCGGTGCACAGGTATGGAAGCAATGGCAGCTACAATGTTACGCTGATTGCTTATAACCTGAACACCGAGGATACGGTGACTAAGAACAATTACATCACCGTGAACCGCCCTGCAGGTCCGATGACCACAGGTGATTCCGTTCAATGTGGACAAGGTTCAATGGTTGATCTGCTTGCTACAGCGATCAACGGAGGCGAGTTGGTTTGGTACAACATGCCAAACGGCGGAATGGCCCTGCATCAGGGAGATACGTTTTCAACAGCCCTTGGAAAAACCACGACCTTCTATGTACAGGAAAATCAGATGGGTTCTGTACAGAAAGTCGGACCGGCAGACAGCACATTCGGTGGCGGTAACAATCACACGGAGCTGGATTTCGGACTCGTATTCAATGTGCAATCACCTTTCATTCTGAAATCGGTTAAGGTTTATGCTCAAGGTGCCGGACCACGTACTTTCCAGGTGAAGAGTGCCATCGGTGGCAACGTGATCCACAGCAAGACCGTTGACCTTGTTGACGGTATGAACCGTGTGTCGCTTGACTTCGCCATGGAGCCAGGTGCCGGATACTTTATTCAAATACAAGGTGTACCCAATTTGTTCAGAAACAACAGCGGTGCTTCTTACCCATATAGCCTCAATAATCTTGTTTCCATCATTCGTTCGAATGCCGGTAGAAACTCCAATTTATCATACTACTATTATTTCTACGATTGGGAAGTACAGGGAATCACTTGCCAAAGTGAACGTTCACCTGTCATCGGTAAGGTGATAGGCCCACCTGCTCCCACAACTGTTAATGACACCACATGTCCTGGCGGTGGTCTCGTGACCCTGCTTGCTTATGGCAATGGTGGTGGTGACCTCAGATGGTATGATGCCCCGACCGGCGGTAACCTGATCGATACCGGTGGTGTGCATACCGAAAACATCACCAATGATGTGACCTATTATGTGTCCGAGATCACCCACGCACCTGCAGTAAAAGTAGGTCCGGTGGACAATACATTCGGTCCGGGCAGCAACTACAGCAACCAGAACAACCTCGGATTGGTATTCGATGTACTGGCACCCCTTACCCTTAAGTCTGTTAAGGTTTATGCGCAGGGTACCGGTAACCGGACCATCCGCGTTTTCGATGCTGTTAACGGAAATCTCATTCATACCAAAACCGTGAATGTTCCGAACGGTGAAAGCAGGGTGTCTCTGAATTTCCCGCTGGAACCAGCCAACGGATACTATATCACCTGTGTCGCTCCTCAGAACTTGTTCCGTAACAACGCAGGACCTTCTTATCCCTATGCCATACAGGATTTGATATCTATCAATACGTCCAATACCGGACAAGCACTGGATTATTACTACTTCTTCTACGATTGGGAGGTGGAGCCAGGAATTTGTGAAAGTGAAAGAGCTCCTGTTTCCGGTATCGTAAGAAACACCCAGCCCATCTCTCTTGCTATTGCCGTAACCAATGCCAACTGTAATGGCAGCAGAGATGGTATGCTGGATCTGACGGTTACCGGCGGACAAGCGCCTTACACGTTTATGTGGAGCAATGGTCAGACAACAGAAGATGCAACAGGTCTGAAAGCCGGATTGTATGCGGTGACCGTAACCGATGTGAACGGATGTTCTGCGAAAGATTCAGCTCAGGTCGGACAACCTACCAAAATCACCGCTTTCTACAGCGCATCTTATGCCAGCTGCGGTGCTTCCGATGGTTTGCTGGATATGACCATCAACGGAGGTACACCTGCCTATACCTACCAGTGGAGCAACGGTGCTACCACCCAGGATGTAGGAAACCTCGCTGCAGGAAACTATGCCCTGACCGTAACCGACTCACGCGGTTGTACTGCGGTATTCATTATGTCTGTAGGTAATGCAGGCGGTCCTTTGTTAACAGCAAACGTTGAAAACCCAACCTGTAACGGTGACGCCGATGGCAGCATCGACCTGATGGTGGTTGGCGGTACCCAGCCTTATACCTATAACTGGAGCACCGGTGATACCGTTCAGGATATCAGTGGTCTGTCAAGCGGTAACTACCAGGTGACCGTAACAGATAATAACGGATGTTTGGGCGTAGCCAACTACGAGGTTATTGACCCTGCAACGCTGATGGTAGATGCCATTGTTAAGAATGCCCATTGTAATGGCGCAGCAGACGGTGTGGTTGAAACCAAATTGACCGGTGGAACAGCGCCATTTACTTATATCTGGTCTAACGGCGCAACCACCGCGAATCTTAACGGAGTAACGGCTGGTACTTATGACGTGACGGTGACTGATAGCAACGGGTGTACTGACACTGCGGATGCTATCGTAGGTCAGCCCGGTCCGATCATTACGGCCATGTCTTCTACTGAAGAATCATGTCAACCTGGAATGGACGGTACTGCCAATGTGCTTGTCTCCGGTGGTGCTCAGCCATTTACTTTCCAGTGGGACGACCCGAACAATCAACAGTCTCCGACCGCCAATAACCTTGCTGCAGGAATGTACCATGTGACTGTGACAGACAAACAAGGTTGTATGAAGGTGGATTCGGTGATGGTGACTCAACCCAATGTTACCCTGGCTACCAGCGCATCAGACGCCAACTGTAATGGTGGCAGCGATGGTAGCATCGATCTGACCGTAGCCGGAGGTACGCAACCTTATACTTATACATGGAGTGACGGTCAAACCACCCAGGATATTTCAGGGTTGATGGCCGGAACATACAGTGTGACTGTTGAGGATGCCATGGGATGTTCGAAAGTTGCATCTGAGACCGTCGGTGAGCCGGTGGCTGTGAATGTGACTTCATCTACAGTAGATCCAAGTTGTGGAAACAGCGACGGTCTGATTGATATTACCGTGACCGGTGGTTCTCCAACCTATACGTATGTATGGAGTAATGGTGCAACCACCCAGGACGCCGGTAACATTCCTTCCGGTTCCTATACTGTGACCGTTACCGATAGCAAGGGTTGTATGGCGATGCACACCGCTATTGTGAATGATGTGAACGGACCCGCTCCGTTGACCGGTTCATATGCACTGGTAAGCTGTCACGGCGGTTCTGATGGTGCAGCCATCGTAACCCCAGGTGGCGGCGTAAGTCCTTACACTTATTTGTGGGAAGATGGTCAAACCGGTGCAACCGCTACGGGTTTACCCGCTGGCTTTTACAGCGTGACCGTAACGGATAACAACGGTTGTAAGGCTACCACAATGGTTGAAGTGGAAGAGGCCACGCAAATCATGACAACCGCAAATATTAAAGATGTGTCCTGCCACGGTGGAGACAATGGTGAAATCGATCTGTCATTCAATGGCGGAATTCCTGCCCATACCTTCGTATGGAGCAACGGTGATACCACGGAGGATCTGGACTCGCTGGCTACGGGCGACTATGTCGTTACCGTAACTGATGCCCTGGGTTGCAGTGTGGTGGATACCTTTACGGTAGCTGAGCCTGATATGATTGTCACCACCGTATCAGTTTCCAACGCAAGTTGCAGTGGAACATCCGATGGTGTTGCAACTGTATCAGCTATGGGTGGAACCCCAGGCTACACCTTCCTGTGGAGCAACGGTCAAACCGACAGCTCTGCGACCGGACTTGCACCTGGTGTATACAATGTAACCGTTACAGATACACTCGGATGTACTGCAACAGACAACGCCACGATCACCGCTCCGAATGTGAATGCGGCTACCAACGTATCACCGGTATCTTGTAATGGTGGCAACGATGGTTATATCGACGTAACTGTTGCAGGTGGTCTCAGCCCTTATCTTTATATCTGGAGCAACGGTGCCACCACAGAGGATGTATATAACCTGACGGCAGGAACCTATACACTCACGGTAACCGATGCCAATGGTTGTGAGAAGATCGTGTCCGGAACCATTACCGAACCGACGATGATCAATGTAACGGCTTCTCTGACCCAACCTACATGCGGCAACGCAGACGGCTTGATCAACATCACAGTGTCCGGTGGTAGTCCCGGTTACACTTACCTGTGGAGCAATGGCTATACCAGCCAGGATGCAGGTAATGTGGCTGCTGGCAGTTACACTGTAACTGTGACCGATGCCAAAGGTTGTGTGGTGATCCATACCGAAGACCTCAATGACGCCGGTGGACCAGGTAACCTGACCTTCACCGTAACCAATGCAAATTGTTATGGCGATACCGGTTCGGTATCTGTTGTGGCTGCCGGTGGAGCTCTTCCGCTCACCTATATGTGGAGCAACGGAAGCACTGATTCTACCTTTATGGATCTTGCAGGAAACTACCACGTGACTGTGACCGATAATAACGGTTGTGTATCCTATGGTACCGGTAAGATCGGAGAGCCCGATGCGCTTGACCTTGATCTTCAGAAGACCAACGTAGCCTGCAACGGGCAGAACAATGGAATGGTGGATCTGACGGTTGCTGGTGGAACTGCACCTTATACCTTTATGTGGAATACCGGTGCAACCACCGAAGATATCGGTGCACTGGTGGTAGGTGTTTACGTGGTAACGGTGACGGATAACCACGGTTGTTCAGCGGCTGATTCGGTATTTGTAAGTCAACCTTCTCCGATCACCCTGACTACAACCGTAACAAATGCAAGCTGTGATGGTACCAACGATGGAACCATTACCGTAAATGTTACCGGTGGTTCTCCTGACTACTCTTATCAGTGGGATGATCCGAATAACCAAACCACTGTAACAGCAACCGGGCTGACTGCAGGAACTTACCATGTGACCGTTACCGACGGTACCGGTTGTACAGCAGTAACCCAGGCTACTGTAACCCAACCAACCGTTACGGCAGCGCTGAGCTCTATACCGGCAAGCTGTAATGGTGAAGCGGATGGATCTATCGATCTGATCGCGGTTGGTGGAACAGGTCCTTACACATTTGCATGGAGCAATGGTGCAACGACTGAAGACCTCACCGGATTGATGGCAGGTACTTATTCTGTGACTGTGACTGATGCGAACGGATGTTCCGGAACCAACAGTGAAACGGTGACTCAGCCAACGGCTATCAATGTAACTGCAAATGTTTCGAACTCCACATGCGGCAATGCCAACGGTCTGATCGATCTGACAGTTTCCGGTGGAACCCCAGGCTATACCTACCTGTGGAGCAACGGTGCAACCGGTCAGGATATCGGTTCACTCAGCGCTGGTCTTTACAGCGTGACCGTAACCGATGCGGCGGGTTGTGATGTAACACTGGTTCGCAGTGTGAATGACAACGGTGCACCTGCTATTGCTTCGGCAGCAACAGATGTAACCTGCCCCGGAGGTAACGACGGTTCTATAGATATCACTGTAAGTGGTGGCGCCACTCCTTATACCTTTATCTGGAGCAACGGTGCAACTACCGAGGATGTCACCGGCCTTACATCTGGTTCCTATGGCGTGACTGTCACAGGAAACAATGGTTGCTCTTCTTCTGAGTATACCACAGTTGGTAAGCCTGATGCGATCACTACCGTTACCGGTGTCATTAATGAAAGTTGCGGTGGATGTTCGGATGGCTCTGCTGCTGTAATGGCAAATGGTGGAGTATCTCCTTACAGCTACCTGTGGGATGACAGTGGTTCGCAAACCACCTCTACGGCTACCGGACTCACCTCTGGTACTTACCACGTAACGGTAACAGATGCAAATGGCTGTACCGCAACAGACAGTGTTGTTGTCTCCTTCACAGTGGGTACACCTGTTGTGTATGAAGATCATACCGTCATCGTATTCCCTAACCCGACCCGTGATGTGGTTAAGTTGGGTGGTGATGGTGTGAAGTACATGGTGTCTGTGGACGTATTCGATATGTCTGGCAGAAGACTGGAGCTTCCGGTTTCTGACAACAAGGAAATGGATCTGAGTGCACAACCTTCAGGTATCTACCTGGTGAAAGTGAACTTCAAAGATCAGTCCTTCTCCACCTTCAGGGTGTATAAGCACTGATAGAGAATAGATTCAGATAATTTGAAAAGCCGGCTGTAACATTACAGCCGGCTTTTTTTGCAAGGAAGCGGTAAAAAGTATGGCTTCATGCATCATTACCGGTCCCGCATACGACTGTATATTATCTCACTTTCTGTGAAATGCTTTACTTTGTCCATCCCCAATGGAATAGCAAAATGAAAAACTTGAAATGGCTGGCAGCATATATATTGGGTCTTGTCATGACCGCACAGGCCCAGGATCCATCTTCATCTAAGATCATACAGGATCTCCAACAACTGAATACCCTTGGGAC
>JAGQZQ010000098.1 GCA_020435415.1 Flavobacteriales bacterium | reverse complement strand
ATGCTGGTTTTCTATACCAGACGGTCCGTTGATAATAAACGTTTATTAGACATGAGCGATACAATAACCACAATATGGCCACGCGACATTCACCATCCACAATGAGAAAACTAAAACTTCAAATACAAACAACCATAGACGGATATGTGGCCGGCCCCAACGGGGAACAGGACTGGATGACATGGAACCCGGACGACCAGTTCGTGCAGTTCATCGCATCCATGATCGGTTCCTCGGATACACTTCTGCTCGGAAGAAAAATGACCAACGACTTTGTGACCCACTGGGAAAAGATGGCACGCGACAACCCCAATCATCCGTTCGCCAATAAAATGGTGGACATCCCCAAAGTCGTCTTCACCAAAACCCTTGACACATCTCCCTGGATCAACACCACACTGGCCAAAGGAGATCTTGCAGACGAAATAACCGCACTGAAGAATCAACCAGGAAAAGACATCATCGTGTATGGAGGCGCAGGCTTTGCATCATCCCTCATCAAAGAAGGATTGATCGATGAATACCACCTTATCATGAACCCCGTGGCTATCGGCAATGGCTTAGGGATATTCAAATCACTTAACGTGAAGCAGAATTTCACACCCGTCCAATCAAAGCTATATCCGGGCGGGAAGGTTATTCTGAGCTACAAACCGAACAATGATTGACGCTGTCTCACACGGCCAATCGTCAATCCAGTGTTACCAATTCTCCGTTTCGCTCCGCATAGTCTATCCCCCATTTGGTGATCGCCTCAATGACCGGAATCAGGCTTCTGCCCACGTCTGTCAACGCATACTCCACCCGGTAAGGAGGCTTTGTGCCATGCGTCTTCCTCTTCACCAATTGATCTGATTCCAACGCGGACAACTGAATGCTGAGCATCTTGTCCGTAATGTCAGGGATCAGCTTTTTGATCTCCGAAAACCGCAATACCCCATGCCGGAGGTACCACAGAATAACGGACTTCCATTTGCCGCCGAAGAAATGAAAGGTGACCGCCGTCCCGCAATGGAATACCCTGTCGTCAATTTTATAAACCTTCTTTTTGTCGTCCAGGATCATGGCGCCGCTTTGTACTGTCAGGTTTGACAGTTATTGTACGCCAAATCTAAACAAAATACTTTTGTACTATACAAAGTATAGCATAATGATATACGACGTTATCGGTTACATAGGTTTGTCATTGAATCTGTACGCCATGTACACTAAAGGAGAGTACAGGCTTCGGTTGTTCTCCGCAATCGCTAACTTTATTTACATCATTTACGGAATACTGATCAACGCACTGCCCATTGTCGCAGGTTGCACCATCGCGGTGGTCCTCCACCTCATCAGACTAAGAACTTTAAGATAAATCCCATGCCGGACATAAGAAAAGCAACAGTTGAAGATGCGCCGATCATTGCCTTGCTGGGCAGGATCACCTTCAATGAAACATTCGGCCATCTGTTCAAAGACAAGAATGACCTGCTTGCCTATCACGAGCGGACTTTTTCCGTGGCTAAAATCGAAGGCAGTCTGCAAGATCAGGAGAACGTATTCTGGATCGCATTCCGGGACAACCTTCCGATCGGTTATGCCAAACTTAAATTGAATTCCCCTTCGGAATTCATAGGTTCTGACAGTGTTTGTCAACTGCAGAAAATATATGTCCTGAAAGATTTTCTATCCCTGAAGGTTGGCCTGCAATTGCAGGAAACGCTTTTGAAGGAAGCACGTGAGCGAAACTACAAAACCATTTGGCTATCCGTTTTGCAAGGCAACGACTGGGCCATCGGTTTTTACGAGAAAAACGACTTTAAGAACATAGGAGTGCACCATTTTCAGATAGGTAAAGAAGTATTTCGTTTTAACGCCATGGCCAGGGAGCTACTGTGAAATATTGTCGTTAACTTTAAACGGTCACTAAGACCATGTCACGTGTCCCAAGCACATAAATAAATCAACGACCATGGACCATTCAAAAACAGGAAAATGCCCGGTAATGCACGGCGCCAATACGGAAACCACCCATTCCGTCATCAGCTGGTGGCCTGAAGCACTTAACCTCGACATCCTCCATCAACACGATACGAAGACAAATCCTTTCGGCAAAGAATTCAACTACGCGGAAGAATTCAAAAAGCTTGACCTGAACGCGGTGAAGGAGGACCTGAAGAAACTGATGACCGAAAGTCAGGACTGGTGGCCTGCAGACTGGGGTACCTACGGTGGACTCATGATCCGTATGGCATGGCACAGTGCAGGAACTTACCGCACCGCAGACGGTCGCGGAGGAAGCAACACGGGAAACCAACGCTTTGCGCCGTTGAACAGCTGGCCGGACAACGCAAACCTCGACAAAGCAAGGAGACTGCTATGGCCCATCAAGAAGAAATATGGCAACAAAATTTCCTGGGCCGACCTGTTCATTCTCGCAGGAAATATGGCCTACGAATCCATGGGATTTAAAACATTCGGCTTTGCCGGCGGCCGTGAAGATATCTGGCATCCCGAAAAGGATATATACTGGGGTGCCGAAAAAGATTGGCTGGGAAAATCACGCTACGAAAATCCCACTGACAGCGAATCGCTGGACAATCCCCTGGCAGCGGTTCAAATGGGTTTGATCTACGTAAACCCAGAAGGCGTTGACGGAAATCCCGACCCCTTAAAAACAGCCAGAGACGTGAGAACTACGTTCAAGCGCATGGCCATGAACGATGAGGAAACCGTGGCATTGACCGCCGGCGGACATACCGTTGGTAAAGCACACGGAAACGGAAACCCCGCTCTCCTGAGCCCTGAACCCGAAGGCGCTGAAGTGGCAACACAAGGCTTCGGATGGATGAACCCGCAAGGGAAAGGGTTTGCGGAAGATACCGTTACCAGTGGACTGGAAGGTGCATGGACAACAACACCGGACAAGTGGAACCATACATACTTTTACCTGTTGCTGAATTATGAATGGGAATCAAAAAAGAGCCCCGCAGGCGCATGGCAATGGGAACCGGTAAACATCAAGGAGGAAGACAAACCGTTTGATGCACATACACCCGGTGTCCGCAGAAATCCCATAATGACCGATGCGGATATGGCCATGAAAATGGATCCGGAATACAGAAAAATATCAGAGAAGTTTTACAAAGACCCCAAATACTTTGAAGATGTTTTCGCGCGGGCATGGTATAAATTAACCCACCGTGACCTGGGCCCGAAAAGTCGTTGCCTCGGTGCAGATGTTCCGAAAGAAGATCTCATCTGGCAAGACCCGATACCCACGGTTAATTACACCCTTTCCGATGCGGAAGTTGAGGCGCTTAAAACAGAAATACTCGGCAGCGGCCTGACCGGAACAGAACTCATCAACACTGCCTGGGACAGCGCAAGGACATTCCGCTGCTCCGATTACCGGGGCGGTGCCAACGGAGCCAGGATCCGTCTCGCTCCACAAAAAGATTGGGAAGGCAACGAACCCGCCCGCCTTCAAAAAGTACTCGGTAAGCTGGCAGACATTCAGGCCGGTCTTGATAAGAAAGTAAGCATGGCCGATCTGATCGTCCTGGGAGGAAGCGCCGCCATTGAAAAAGCAGCCGAGGCAGCCGGCGTAAAAATGAAAGTTCCATTCACCCCAGGCAGAGGAGATGCCACGGATGAGTTGACGGATGCAGAATCTTTTTCCGTTCTCGAACCCATCCACGACGGCTACAGGAACTGGCTGAAAAAAGACTACGCGGTAAAACCCGAAGAACTGCTCCTGGACAGAACCCAGCTGATGGGACTTACAGCTCCTGAAATGACCGTATTGGTGGGTGGCATGAGGGCATTGGGCACAAACCATGGCGGTGAAACACACGGTGTGTTTACCAACCAACCAGGTGTGCTAAGCAATGATTTTTTTGTAAACCTCACCGATATGAACTTCTCCTGGAAGCCCGTGTCAGATAACCTATACCACCTGGTAGACAGAAAAACAGGTCAGACCAAATGGACGGCCACAAGGGTGGACCTGGTGTTCGGTTCTAATTCCATCCTGCGTTCTTATGCGGAGGTATATGCACAGGATGACAACAAGGAAAAATTTGTCAGGGATTTCGTGAACGCCTGGTTGAAGGTGATGAATGCAGACCGCTTTGACCTCAAGAAATAACCATCAGAATGCAAAATACGCGGATATTCAAGATGTCATTTGCCAGTGTGTATCCCCACTATATTGCGAAAGCAGAAAAGAAGGGACGCACAAAAGATGAAGTGGATGAAATCATTCGATGGCTCACGGGATATGACCAGAAAGCACTGCAAAAAGTGATCGATGACAAGACGGACTTTGAGACCTTCTTTGCACAAGTGCCGCAACTTAACCCCAACGTATCCAAGATCACCGGGGTGATATGCGGCTACCGCGTGGAAGAAATCGAAGATCCCCTCATGCAAAAGATCCGGTACCTTGACAAACTGGTTGATGAGCTGGCCAAAGGAAAGGCGATGGAAAAGATCTTAAGAAAATAACCATCACTTTAATAATATACGCAATAGCATATAGTTTACACCATTTTTTGTATATTATATTTGATCGCATATAATTTTGTACATTTGCGTATTATTATATCTATATACATATAATGGATAGACTGGCAACGTTTGTTAAAGAACGGCGAAAGGAGGTTCATCTCACCCAGGAGGAATTTGCCGAACGTGCAGGTGTGGCACTTACCGTGGTGCGCAAAATCGAACAGGGTAAAACGAATCTGAACATGGATAAGGTGAATCTGGTGCTCCGCATGTTCGGACATGAACTGGCTCCTGTGAACAGTAGAAGTATCGGCGCATGAGAAGCGGAAAAGTGTTTTATAAAAATCATCTGGCCGGAATCATTACAGAAACCAATGAAGGGGATTACATTTTTCGGTATGATGACCAATATGTGAAAGAACACCCCGGGGATTTTATCACATTCACCATGCCGGTGAGAAATGACCCATATGCGGATACACGGCTCTTTCCCTTTTTTGAGGGGTTGATTCCCGAAGGATGGTTATTGAATATCGCTTCAGAAAACTGGAAGATCAATCGAAATGATCGCATGGGATTGTTGCTGGCATGTTGCCGGAACTGTATTGGCGCTGTGAGTGTGGAACCAATCTCCGATGCAGATGCCAGCTAAGTGTTTGTATTGCTACAGAACGATAGAACAGGAACATGACTTTCATGAAAAATGTTCATCGGATTTCTTTGGAACTTCAAAACCACCAGCCATAGAATATTCGCTGGATCAGATGGATGAACTTGCCAGGCAGGTTGTGGAACGAAGTGTTGCCGTCCCCGGTGTTCAACCGAAACTATCCATGTCGTTAGTGAAGAAAACCAGGGAAGAACCGGATACCCGGCTGACGGTAGTAGACGCTTTGGGTGGACAGTACATTCTCAAGCCTCCTTCCGACCGCTTTCCGCAAATGCCCGAGAATGAACATCTGACCATGCGTATGGCTGAAACATTTGGAATCCGGGTAGTCCCCTCCTCTCTGATCCGGTTGGCATCGGGAGAACTTTCATATATCAGCAAGCGCGTTGACCGCACCGAAAAAGGAGAAAAGATCCACATGATCGATATGTTCCAGATTACGGAGGCATTTGATAAGTACAAAAGCTCGATGGAGAAAGTGGGCAAAGCACTCGATCGTTATTCGGATAACACCTTGCTCGATAAGATCTTCTATTTTGAACTGGCCTTGTTTTCATTCCTGACCGGAAACAATGACATGCACCTGAAGAACTTTTCAATGATTGAAAGTACATCAGGGTGGGCACTATCTCCCGCTTATGATCTCCTCAACGTCTCCATAGCAAACCCCGATGACGACGAAGAACTTGCACTTACATTGGATGGCAAGAAAAGGAAATTGAAGCGGGAACATTTCGAACACCTGGGACAGGTTCTGGATCTTACCGAAAAACAGATCACAGGTGCATTTAACCGAATGGTCAGAAACAGACCCGAGGCAATCCGTTGGATAGACCGGTCGTTTTTATCCGATGATATGAAAAAGGCGTACAAGAAACTTTTACAATCAAGATACAAGCAACTGCAATTGCGATAATAAGTTCTCAACAATGACAAACACCAAAGCGACACCCCCCGACACCAACCCGGATTCTGAAACCTACTATCACGGCACAAAAGCTGATTTCAAACCGGGGGATATGATCCGGGCCGGTTTTAACTCCAACTTCGGCCAGCGGAAAAAAGCAGCCTACGTATACTTAACAGCCACCCTGGATGCCGCCACCTGGGGGGCTGAACTGGCCATAGGAGAAGGCCGCGGCCGGATATACATCGTGGAACCTACAGGTCCGTTTGAAGATGACCCCAACCTGACCAACAAAAAATTCCCCGGCAACCCAACCAGGTCATACAGAACGAAAGACCCACTTCGGGTGATTGGAGAAGTTGCAGACTGGCAAGGTCACCCACCGGAACAACTCAAGGCCATGAAAGATCATCTTGAAAATCTTAAGAAACAGGGCATAGAGGCCATTGAGGATTGATTTGATCCGTACGATCCGGTTGCGAAGTACATTCAATATAAAATGACAGTGAAAAACATTTTCAAAACAACCGATACATTTGAACGATCCTCCTTCGCTGAGGATAAGCAAATCGTTACCGACAGCCTACGGATCATTTCATCGGAACATACGCTGACACCCTTACAAGGCAACAAGGAGGCAACGATCCTGAATGACCTTTCACATTTCGAAAGCTTCCGTTTATATGCACAGGTGCTTCTTTATAAATCCTTTGAAATAGCTGCTGACCGTCACAAATTCCATCTTGCTATCATTAGCATTAACACCTCTGTGGAACGGGTAAGCGCCCACCAAATCAGGCGGGAAGGCATGACCGAGTGGGAGTTTGTCGGTATGACCACCCTTACCAAGGATTACGGTTGTGTTTACATCAGACCGGAAACACAGCACGACAAGCTGATTGAACTTATCTACCCGGTCGAGGTGGATTTTGACATCGACCCTGAATTCAGCAGGAAATACTACGTGCTTACCCCAGGATGAGAAAAAACTTAAAGACCATATCACCGTTGGATTTCTATCTGCGATCAAGAAACATAAAGGTCTGGAGATCGAGATCGAGGGAAGAAAACTGATGGTTAGGTTGCGTAAGAGGGTTTCGGTAGAGATTGTACAAACGATCGTTACGTTTCTTGCCGAAATTTCCAATGGAAAAATATAAGCGGTGCTCCGCAAAGATGACCAACCAGATGCCGGGGGGCATCAGGCCCTGTTGTGCACAACGACATACCGCCTAAAACCTTATTATCTTTAAGCCAATATAAATACCGCGGCCAGAATGTACCAAACTGTCAAAGTCTATGGACAGTATCAGGTCCCGGAACTAAGACCCCCAAGCATGAAAGAAGCCATCCGGTTCACCTTCGTCGTCTTTTTCATATTGTGCATCGTGGTGTGCTTTGTTATTACTCCTTTATACAGCCTTCTGGGAACCGCTCTACTTTTAACTATACTCGGATTGTATGATCTCTTTCAGACGAAACACACCATTCTCAGGAATTTTCCGATCCTGGGACACATGCGTTACTTGCTTGAAATGATCGGCCCGGAACTCCATCAATACTTCGTGGAATCCAATACAGATGGTAAACCGATCGACAGAAATCACAGGAGCTATATCTATGAAAGGGCAAAGCTGGAGAATGAAACACATCCGTTCGGAACAGAACTCGATGTCAACGAAGAGCAGTTCAAATGGATGCAGCACAGCACCTTTCCAGGTCCAAAACTCCAGGCATTCCCGAGAGAGATCGTTGGCGGACCCGATTGTAAAAAACCATACTCCGCCAGTCTTTTTAACATATCGGCAATGAGCTTCGGGGCATTGAGCAAAAATGCGATCACCGCGCTGAATCTTGGAGCAAAAGCAGGAAACTTCTACCACAACACCGGAGAAGGTGGGATTTCGGAATATCATCTCCAGGGTGGAGACCTGGTTTATGAAGTGGGCACAGGCTACTTTGGATGCCGTACGGAAGACGGTCATTTTTCCGCCGAAAAATTCCGTGAAAAAGCCTCCCTGAAAGAAGTCAGAATGATCGAGATCAAACTGTCGCAAGGTGCCAAACCCGGTCACGGAGGCGTGCTGCCTGCCAGGAAGAACAACGAAGAGATCGCCCGGATAAGAGGGGTCAGACCTTTTACCGAGGTCCTTTCACCACCGGGGCACAACGCTTTTCAGGATGCCGAAGGACTGCTTCACTTCGTTCAACAGCTGCGGGAACTTTCGGAGGGAAAACCCATCGGCTTCAAGCTGGCCATCGGCCGTAAGGAAGAGTTTACCAACATCTGTGAAAAGATGGTGTCAACCGGTATCAAACCGGATTTCATTACCATCGATGGTGCCGAAGGAGGCACGGGTGCTGCACCCATAGACTTCTCCAATTACGTGGGCATGCCATGGGAAGATGCGCTGGTTTTTGCAGTGGATACCCTTCGGGGATACGGCCTTAAGGATGAGATCAGGATCATCACCGCCACAAAAATCTTTACCGCATTTGATATTCTTAAAGCCCTGTGCATAGGTGCGGATATTTGTAATTCGGCAAGAGGCATGATGCTGGCCCTGGGTTGTATTCAGGCATTAAGATGTAACACCAATGAGTGTCCGACCGGCGTAGCTACCAACAATCCGAAATACATGCGGGGACTCGTGGTTTCTGATAAATGGAAACGGGTAAAGAATTACCAGGAACAAACCCTGGATGATTTCCTGGCTCTGCTCGCTGCATCCGGTTGCACTTCTCTGGAGCAACTCAATAGAAAGTTGATCTCAAAAAAAGAGAACAACCAGATAAGGTCCTACGCCGAGATATACCCCGATGTAGAAAAAGGTTGTTACTTGTGAGAAATTAAAGCACCAATTGACTCCTTTGGTGCCAAGATTACCGCAAAGCAAACGAACATTTGGAAAGGAGTTTTTTGGAACAAGTAAAGTGTAAACAGGAAAGTTCCTTCACATTTTGCTAACTTGAGATTCCATCCGATAAAAAAACAATCATTAAACGTTTGCTAACTAAATGAAGAAGTATCTGTTCAAAATCTTAAGTAGACTGGGAATCCTTCAAAGAATCACCATTTATCCCCAGACAAGAATTAATGGATCAATGTTTAAGATTCCCATTATTAACGGAACAGGCTTATACAATTTCCTCAACTTAAGTGAACCCTGGATGCAATACATACTTGGGAGGCTATTGTCTAAGGAGAAAGTATTTCTGGACGTTGGTATCAACCTGGGGCAGACATTAATCAAAGTCAAAGCAGTCCATCAGGCCATTCATTATATCGGGTTTGAACCCAATCCACAGTGTGTTTGCTACACGAATGAGGTGATCAAAGCCAATGCGTTTGGAAATACAGAAATTTTCCCGGTTGGGATTGGGGAACAATCAACGATACTTAAATTAAACTTATTCAGTGATTCGGATCATGACAGTGCTGCTTCGGTTGTGGAAGATTTCCGTGGCCCGGAAAGAGTGAAAAAGTCCATCAATGTCCCGATTTTCAGTGGTTCTGACTTGCCAATCAACACCGATTCTGAAATTGGGATCATCAAGATTGATGTTGAGGGTGCCGAACTAGAGGTGTTAAAAGGCTTGAAAGATCAAATAGATGCGGACAGACCGTTTGTCATGATCGAAATTTTGCCCGTATATAACCGGAAGAACCAACAACGGCTTGAAAGACAAAATGAAATTCAGAAGTTGCTATCTCAATGGGATTATTCCATCTTCAGGGTGATCAAAAGTGATGACAAGTTCATTGACCTGATTGAAATCGATTCATTTGAAGTTCATTCAGACCTGAACCTGTGTGAATACATTCTTACCCCGAACGAACGAAAATCCAAGCTTGTGAGGGCATTGACAGTCACAGACAAATAAATCAACACCATGAATACTAAGAATCAGTTGTCTCCTGATCAACAACGCGGACTGCTTTACACCCTTAAAACCCGGTTTGAAAAGAACATGAATCTTCACAAAGGCCTTGCCTGGAATGATGTACAGGCTAGACTAGAAGCTCATCCGAAAAAACTGTGGTCCCTCAACGAAATGGAAGAAACCGGTGGCGAACCTGATGTCATTGGCCTGGACAAGAAAACGGGTGAATACCTTTTTTGTGATTGTGCTCCCGAAAGTCCGAAGGGCCGTCGGAGCTTTTGTTACGACAGGGAAGCGCTGGATTCAAGAAAGCAGCACAAACCCAAAAACAGTGCATTGGATGTGGCGGCGGAAATGGGCTTAGAGATGTTATCCGAAGAACAATACCGCGAACTGCAAAAGCTGGGAGATTTTGACTTGAAGACTTCCAGCTGGATAAAAACACCACCCGCCATCAGAAAGCTTGGCGGAGCTTTATTCTGTGACCGTAGGTTTGATCATGTGTTTACCTATCACAACGGTGCGGAGTCATACTATGCCGCCCGGGGATTCAGAGGGATGCTGCGGGTGTGAACAATCATTTGAAAATTGGATGATGTGGCGATTTGAAGATGTGCTTATGTTTTCAGATAGGTCTTCACCTTTGTAGAAAATTCATTCTCAACAGGTAACACCAGTTTGTATTGATCGTTCATGTTTGCCATATAATGATCAATCAGTTGTTTTCTTTCACCGAGAAGTTGTTCACTCCTGGCATTCACATCCTTTATAACATTCTTGTCTTGATCCGGCTCCGCAGTGGCGCGGATAAACTGGTCCTGGATGGATTTCAGGTTCTCACAATTATGTTGAAGTTTCAGAAATTCTGTGTCTGTCCAATGATAAAAGGTGAGGACCGCACAGTAGAGATCATGGGCAAGAAGCCGAATCTCTTTATTATCCGTTAGAAATGTGACCTTTGATTTGGCCACACCGGCGCTGGCATAAAATGAAGCGATTTTCATCCTCGCTTGTACCAGGGCATCAATATTGTCCTTGGTATAGTTCCCGAAGCCCACTTCAAGAGTGGCGTAGATCCATTCACTCACCATGGCGTAATAATGTATCAGGGCATTTCTCACCTCATCGCGATACGATACCTCTGTGCTTAATGCCTTTTGCAGATCCACCTTCAGGCATTCCTGTTCCCGGGAGAATTCCTGTTTGACCAATTCCACCTCCCTGGTGAGCGCGCCCAAATCCTCTTTTAATGCTGCGCTTTTTCCCTTCTCGGTCAGATAACTTTTAAAGAATGCCAGATACAGGGCGACCAGAAGGATGGCGACTTGAATGAGTAACTCAATGGCTAGGTTGTTCCACGTGTTCGAAGAATTGACTTATACATAAAAAAGGAGGAAGCGGAGGAGAGGAGCAATTTAACCCGAAGGAAGGATATAATCAAAAACAAAAAAGCCCCCCGTTTACACGAGGGGCTTTTGAAGAATGGCGACGACATACTCTCCCGGATATTACTCCAGTACCATCTGCGCTGGTGAGCTTAACTACTCTGTTCGGAATGGTAAGAGGTGAGCCTCACCGCAATAGCCGCCAAAAGTTGTAGCATTCACTTGGATTGTGCCAGGTGAACCACCCGCCTTCGCCAAGGCTATAGCGGGTACAATATGTTTGACATCTGCGAGAAAGAGAATGCGAATTATCGGTAAAATACAGGGATTGGGTCGAATCCGAAAGCTACGGGTCATTAGTACTGCTCAGCTTTGACATTACTGTCTTTACACCTGCAGCCTATCAACGTCATCGTCTATGACGGCCCTTAAAAGAAACCTAATCTTGAGGCGAGCTTCGCGCTTAGATGCTTTCAGCGCTTATCTCTTCCAGACATGGCTACCCTGCGGTGCAGCTGGCGCCACAACAGGCATACCAGAGGTCTGTCCGCCTCGGTCCTCTCGTACTAGAGGCAGGCCCTCTCAAGTTTCTAACGCCCACAACAGATAGGGACCGAACTGTCTCACGACGTTCTGAACCCAGCTCGCGTGCCACTTTAATGGGCGAACAGCCCAACCCTTGGG
>JAGQZQ010000097.1 GCA_020435415.1 Flavobacteriales bacterium | reverse complement strand
TTTTTACCTACCGGTGAAACCGCCATGTTCATTCTTGCAGGAAACGACCTCGAGCGACGGTTCAGCCTCATGAATATTTTTTCAGCCGATCATCCCTTTGCCAAATTCAATATCCTCAACCTGGAAAATGTAACCGATGGAGAACCCCACCTGAACGGTGCATTGATCATCGAGTCTGATATCCTGGATCAACTCACTTCAGGGCAAATACAAAAGCCGAAATTCTCATCCGATTTTCCTGCAAGTCATCTGGCCACCAGGATGGGATGGGAAGACCTGATTCTGAATCCCACCACCATGGCCCAGTACAAAGAAATTGAAGTGTGGCTGGAACATGCCCACGCCATGATGAACGATTGGGGGATGAAGAAAAAACTGAAGCCCGGGTACAAGGCCTTGTTCTATGGCCCGCCCGGAACGGGAAAAACCCTCACGGCAGCATTGCTGGGAAAGAAAACACAACGCGAGGTTTACAGGATCGACCTGTCACGTATCGTTTCAAAATACATCGGGGAGACCGAAAAGAATTTGTCCAAAGTATTTAACCGGGCGGAACATAAAGACTGGGTCTTGTTCTTCGATGAAGCAGATTCACTCTTCAGCAAACGTACCGGGATCAGCGATGCGCATGACCGGTATGCCAACCAGGAGGTATCGTATCTCCTCCAGCGAATGGAAGAATACAACGGACTCATTGTGCTGGCCACCAACATGAGAAGCAATATAGACGATGCCTTCCTCAGACGTTTTCATGCCATCATCCATTTTCCCATGCCTTCAGCCAGCGAGCGCCAGGAAATATGGAAGAATGGCTTCAGCGATCAGGTGGTCCTCGAAGAGAAAATTGACCTTAAGAACATTGCCGCAAAGTATGAACTGTCCGGTGGGCCCATCATGAATATTATACAGTACAGTTGTTTGATGGCCCTGAACAGAGGGAACAACATCATCACTCAGAAAGATATCATGGAGGGGATCAGAAAGGAGTTCGGGAAATTCGGAAGAACCACATAATTCAGATAAAATGGGAGCATCGAAAGCACCACTTGCATCACCTGTTGAGAGAACAACTCATCAACGCACCTTTCAGCCCAGACTGAAGGTGGGAGCCCCGGGAGATAAATACGAACGGGAAGCCGATGCGATGGCTGATCGCGTCGTGAGCCGGTCGCCCGCACCATCACCTGTGACGAATGGCGGCAACGGCATACAGCGCCAGCCCATGGAGGAAGAAGAGGAGATGATGCAGATGCAGCCGATGGAGGAGGAAGAGGAAATGATGCAAATGAAACCGGAGGAAGAGGAGGAGACGGTGCAAATGAAGTGTGCCAAATGTGAAGCTGAAGAAGGGATGATGCAACGTCAGCCCATGGAGGATGAAGAAGAAATGATGCAGCCAAAGATGGCAGAAGGCAGCACTACACAACCTGCCATTCAGCGATCGGAAAACGGTCAGCACCACGCATCTTCCAATATCTCAAACCGGATTGCTGCAAGCAGAGGTAACGGACAATCCATGCCGTCCTCCGTGCAAAATGAGATGTCCGCCGGCCTCGGTGCGGACTTCAGCAATGTAAATATCCATACCGATAGCACCGCCGTGCAGTTGAGCAGTGAACTCGGTGCACATGCCTTCACCGTGGGCAACGACGTTTATTTTAATCAGGGTAAGTATGACCCCGCTTCTTCCGGCGGTAAACATCTGCTGGCCCACGAACTCACACATACCATCCAGCAGGGAAGTTCGGAACCCATGGTTCAGGGAGATTTCGCTGTAGCACCCACCACGCCGGGAACAGCTGTAGTGGCATTGACCCCTGCACAGGTACAAGCGGCCATCACATTTAATACGGCCCGTCATACCGACGCCGCTGAGATCGGATTGATGAGAGACATTCTCGGCCTCGCATCAAACCCACAGGTGATCGATGCGGACTTCGTAAATGCATTGGCAGAGTACCAAGCCAATTATGGGCTTCCCCAGGATGGCAAGCTGGGGCATGACACCGCCGATGTGCTGGCCCGGGAAATGATTGCCGAAGGTGCTTTCCTCGGCCCCGGAAACCAGGGAAGCCTGGCACCCGAATTTGCCCTTCAAACTGCAATCCGTGCACTGATCACCGCGGATAACAGGGTGTATGCGGACTACAAAGCAGCCATCCAGGGAGCTACCATGATGCAACAACATGTGGCATTGAATGACCAACAGCTGCTTACCGATCTGAAACCAAAACTCTCCTGGAATAACTGGGCACGCTGTATTGAACTGCTTGGAAGAAGGGCGCCTTCAGGAAACAGAATGCGTCTTAACAGCACAGTTCGGGCAGCCATGCGCGCGGCATGGACAGCATCCAGTCCGGCTGTCACACGCTGGTCGGCACCCGATCCTGCCCACCCTCTGAATGGTACCTGCGCTCCAATACCAGGTGCCGCAGCACCCGCAGCCCACGAAGAAGGTGGCTTTATTTATATGAACCTGATCACAGGTGACATAACAACCAGACGCGTGGCTGCAGGTGGACAAGCCATGTTGCCATTGAACGCACCGGCAGCGGTCGCCAACTCCATTGTTGTAGGAGGTTTTCACACGCATCCCAACGTGGGCGCCTGTTGGGGAGCACCATTCTTTAGCGGTGCAGATACAGCCTGGTCTACAAGAAATGGCATTCCGTTATTGATGATCGGCGCTTTCCCGGCAGTGGCTAACACCTCATTCCATGCCACCGGATCAACCCGTGCCCACCTGGCTGGAAATCGCGGACTACCGGGAGCCGCAGGCGGACTTGCGCCCCAGGCCAGACCTAACAGCAACGACAGAGATGAGGTGTGAATAACGGGTTGATATATATCATACCGCTGGCAACAACTTTGGCTTGTAACACCCCGGAGAATGATGTACCTTCTCCTCAGGAAGAAACCAATATGAATGAAACCATGACCACCGATCAGGATAGCATAACAAGAGAAGAAGCGATGGCATTGGCCCGGCAATGGGCGTCTCAGGTTTATCATGACCTTACCCCGTATGAGATTGAAACAACTTTGAAGGACGGTAACTGGCATGTAGATTATGAACTTAAGGACCCCGGTATGGTCGGAGGTGGTCCCCATTTTGTCATATCGGCATCAACGGGTGAACTGATATCATCACGCTTTGAACAATAAAGACCATGGGCGCATCTGATAAAATATCGTCGGTGTCCAGTGAGCATTCTTCTCACCAACGCACCTTCCAGGCCAAACTTAAAATAGGTAGTCCCGGCGATAAGTACGAGCGCGAAGCAGATGCCATGGCAGATCGTGTACTGAGCATGCCATCCGCTCCCGTTCATGCCGCACCGGCAAATCCCGGTATCCAACGGGAGGCGATGGACGAGGAAGAGTCTATGCAGATGAAGCCGATGGAGGAAGATGAAATGATGCAGATGAAGTGTGCGGAATGTGAGGCGGAAGACAAGATGATGCAGCGTCAGCCCATCGAAGATGAGGAAGAGATGATGCAAATGAAATGCGCGGAATGTGAAGATGAGGGCATGCAGATGCAAGTGCAGAGAAAAGGGGAGGATGAGGAATTGATGCAGCAAAAAGAATCGTTACCCGGAACAAGTAAATCTCCAACTGCCATTCAAAGATCACCTGATGGTTCGCATACCGCATCACCCGCAGTGACTGATAAAATAGCATCCTCCAAAGGTAGCGGTCAGTCAATGGATCGCGCAACGCAGGGGGAAATGGGTAGTAAGATGGGCGCCGACTTCAGTCAGGTCCGTATCCATAATGACCAACAGGCGGCGGATATGAGCCAGCAACTCGGTGCAAGGGCATTCACCGTCGGAACGGATATCTATTTCAATCAGGGCCAGTACAGCCCATCGTCCAATCAGGGAAAACACCTGCTGGCCCACGAACTCACACATACCATCCAGCAAAAAGGATTGCAAAGGAAAATGATCCAGAAGGCAGACTTTGATGTGGATGGACTGCCACCCGGCGCATCAGGTAATTCCCGGCGTATCTTTTTTGAAAGGGGATCAAGTACCATTCCTCCGACAGAACTTCCCAAGCTGGCGGCATTCGCAGGATCCGCCACGAATATTACGATCAAGGGTACGTCCAGTGAAGAAGGATCAGATGCCGCCAATACCATCATCATCAACGCGCGGTTAAAGGCAGTCAGAGATGAACTGAACAATGTAGGTTATACAGGAACTGCTACGCCGGTTGTAGATGTGGCCGCCGGTGCCGGTAACATCGAGTACCAACGCATGCGGTCGGTAGAGATCATCCTTCCCGGAGGTAGCTCTTCTACGCCACCCGCGGTGGCCGTGGTTCCTTGTACCGATCCGCTGGCCGGCGGTGCAGACTATCCGACAAAATGGACGGATGCGGAAACCGAAGCACAACGCCTGATTACGGATGCCCGCGCCAAACTGTCCGTTGCGGCCCGAACCGCAGCAACGGATGCAGCCCTTCTGAGTTTCTTTGGCAGTAACACAGATGCTAAGGCCACCGAAGTGGAAAAGAAATTGAAAGATATCAGTGCACAGATCACCCAGTATCTTGATCCGGCGAATCACCAATGTGTGAATCAATGCAGCGGCAGTGTGGCAAGCAACGTGGGTACCGGCGCTGCCGCCATGCTCACCCTGTGCCCGAACTTCTTCCCCGATACCCTGGCTGAAAGATCAGGGACCACGGTCCATGAAGCGGTACACGGCACACCATCCATCAGCGGAAGCGATACTGCCTATGCACACCACCGCCTGATCAGTTTCTTGTCACCCGCAGATTCAATTCAAAACCCTGACTCGTACAAACTGTTCCTGCAAACCCTGGACGGACAAACACCCAATGTGGGGCCCACCACGCCGGATACACTCAACGGAATGAATGCCGTTGAAGAACAACAGGCAAAGAAGGCTACAGCATGGTTGGAAATGTACCTGACAAGCACCTATCTGCAACTGGATACATTGTATGAACGTCTTCACAGCCACAGAACCGGCGGAGCCGCTGCCTGGCCGGCCGGATTCTATCGCAATATGATGACCAAAGCAGCTCCCCATTTCGGATTGACCATGCCGCCTGCCCTTCCATCCACGGAAGCCGATCAGGTGAAACTGGCAGCCGTATTCCACCGCTACCGCACCATGCGTACGGTATTCAGGAGTCCGGTCACCATTACCAAAGGTGTTACCAACAGCTGGACTGCAGGACCAGGCAGTTCCGTGGAAGTGGATGCAGCTTTCTTTGGATTGGGGTCCATGGATCAGGTCAAGAAACTGATGGAACTGATCGTTCAGGCAACCCCGGATATTAGTGGCGGACTTGAACCGCATTATCTTACCTTTATGGAAGAGGTCAGGATACTGCTCGGCTTACCGGCGCCTCCTCCGTAATGAAAAAGACAAGGTTTTTATATCATGCCTTTATTGTTTTTTATCTTTTCATGAGTTGCAGCCACACAATGAAGAAAGAAAATCAGATCGCCAGGAAGACCACGTTTGTGAGGGAGTTGACTGAGGGGAATTCAGAACCGTATCTCTTTATGGAAGAGACATTCAATAAAGATGGTTGGAAGCAAAGCCTGCGAACCTTCGGACCTTCCGAGGATACAGTCAGAGAAGTCACTTATGAATATGCGGATGGCCATCTGGCAAAAGAAATCCAGAAAAATTTTGCCCAGAATACCACACTTGAAAAGTTCTATCACAGAGAGAATGGTAAACTCGTAAAAGTGGAAACAAAAGGAGGAGAAGGAACGGAAGTGCGTTACGTTTATGACGACAAGGGTGCGTATGATGAATACACCGAAAAGGGTGGAACGGTCCAGGTCCAGCGCCACTTTGATGACAAGGGTAAACTGATGTGGCAGGTATACACCACCAACGGTCACCGCACCGATTTCGTTTATGATGATAATGGAAATGTGGTGGAGATGAAAGAAGAACACAACGAAGGACATACCACAATCCGCCACAAAAATGAATACAATGCAGACGGGCAATTATCCAAAGTGTCTATCAATGGCCATCTCTCCTCTGAATTTTTTTATGGCAATGATCTTCTCGAAAAAGAGATCCAGTATTCTCCTGATGGTACCCCGGTCATGGAGATGACCTGCAAATACGAATTTCATTAAGAAATAATGGGAGCAGCAACCGCCATAGCCCGTGAATCAGCTCCCGCCCGGCAACCCGGGATTACGGTTGGATCTTCCGTTGATGGAGCCATGCAGCCACAGACCGGAGGACACGTCCTGCAGATGTATCCCGATCAAAGCAATCCGGTAGCGATGATGCACCCCACTCCGTCAGGAGACACTGCCATGCAGGGTACGCCCGATGCACAACCTATCCGTATGACCGGCGCACAGCAAGCCCCCATGATCCAAAGACAGGAGGCTGCCGGCACAACAACACCGGGGCGTTTTCGCCGATGCGATGAAGGCCAGCAACGCATGATCACCAGGCACCAGCCGCATGCCATCGATTGGGTGACCAGAACCATGCGAAGCATCGATGGGATCTTCAGCGGTGCAACCACGGGTGATGACCGCGGGCGCTTCATGACAGCCTACTTCCTGAATTTTGATATGGCAAGGATACAAAGGGGAAGTCCGCTTACCGCCGATGACTTTCGCACCGCCGGTGCCAGACTACGTACGATCAGATCCAACTATGAGACCATTCTCTCAGGCCTCCGCAATATAGATTACGCTTGTTTTCCGATGTGCCCGGAAAATGAATACGCAGCACACAGTGTCTATGACATAGAAACGGATGACGGACTTACGTTAACGCTGCCCCGGTCCTATGTGCGCCTGTGTCCGCTATGGTTCAATGCACACGACTTCTTTATCCGTGTAAGTGTGCTCATTCATGAAGTGGTACATCGTGATCTGCTCTACCGGAATGATACCTATGAATGGCAGCCGGAATATCGTGAAATGGGATGGTCTGTGGCAAGCAGTAATCCCGATTCATATGCCGTGTTTGCCCGGATGATCTATCATTTTAACAGGGATGATATGGGGCCTGGTAGCCGTCCGTCAGATTAAAAATCTCCGCTATGAAAAAAGTAAGACAGGTTCTGCAAAGAAAAAAAAGCGCAACTCCCTTGAGACATCACGGAGGGAGAGGGGGTATGGCACCACAACAGATAGCCGGTGAAAGCATGACACCCCACCGCGGAGGAATGAACATGCGCCCGGCATCAGGGAATCTTCAGGGGAAGGAAGGCGGCGGCTCCGGTGGAACCTGTGACCGAACAGCCATCACCAACGCCAGACGTCAGGCATTCTTCCGGGTACAGCTGGTGCATCATCAACTGAGTGGTTTGCATCCAACCCTCGGTGCCAGTCAGCAACGGCACGCCATGCGGGAGGCGCGCAGACTGGTATCTCCACGTGTGCGAAACCTGGCGGCTGTGCAACTCCTGATCAGCCGGATGATGAACATCCTTACTTCGGATAGAGCCATTGTATGCGGACCGGAGATTGCCAATTGCAATGTTTGGAACGCATACGTCGAAGATAACAGTACCCCTATCCACCTGTGTAACTCGTTTTTTGGAATCGGGTTTGAACAGCAGGTGCGTACATTGATTCATGAAGCGGCACACGCAGCCGGTATTGGCAGTCCCGGAGCAGAGTCCTACCTCCCTGTTTTCGATTGTGAAACCAATGCCAACGATTACAATCAGGCCGACGCCTGGACACATTACGTGCATTGCCTCTCCGGACAAACAGCTGACCAACCCGATACGATTGAAGGAAACTGATCATGCCAGAAACTGTAGTTGCACCGGAACGATCTCAGGTACATCGGAATGGTACCTCTCTGAGAGATGAGGAGCAACTGCAGCGGCCCGGTGGTGAAGGTCAGAAGGAAACAGCATTAGCAGAACGTGCCGGATCAGGCATGGCACCGTTAAGCCGCACCGAAGGGTTTGCCATGGCGCCTTCGGTGGAACGTCGCACATCTCAGGTCATACACCCTAATCACACGGATGGTTTGGAGATGCACGGACAGGTGACGGAACAGGAGGACGAAAGTGAACCGGATCAGACCCCGTCACCTCCAGAGACTGAAGCCCTGCCGGCACCACCTCCGGAGGACGATGCGAATCCCAATGGCGGAGGTGATGACGCATCAACAAATAACGGATCCGATCCGAATGATTCGGGAGATATTGCTTCATCAACCTCACGTGACCCGAATGCATCGTCCCGGAGCACATCAACTACAACCGATGCGGATCCGAATGCTGTATCACCTGATACAACATCATCTCACACGACCAGTGAAAGTCAGACCTCACCAAATCCAACTCAGGCAGACAGTGTAGTTCCAAGCACACAGTCGCCCAATGGCACAGGATCATCCGGTACTGATGCTGTTTCGCCTAACGGGGGAGATACCGGTGCTTCCGGCGGAGAGGGAGGCCCGCAAGGTGGTGAAGGTGTACCTGATCAGCCACTCGAAACAGGTGACTCATCATCCATGATACGCTCCATCACCGGTATGAATGCGGTGAGCTTTGCGAATGGCATGGAGCGTGCATCCGAGGCTGCCAAAGGGCTTCAGAATAAAGAGAAAAAAGAACAGCAGGATGGTCTTCCGGAAATTGACCAGCCCACCGGAGTTCCGACGAGGAAACAAAAGGAAGCGGAAGCGCTTGCACTGAAAAATGATCAGGCACCTGATCTCAAACCCGAAGGCAATGCGGAAGGACATACCATCGAGACACAACATGAATCACCCAGTGGCCCGGTACCGGGAAGTCAGGGACAACGTTTTTCCGAACCCACCGAAAGCCAGGGCGAGGACGATGGAAGTTGGTGGAGCCGGTTGTTCAATCGCATTCGCTCGTTCCTGAGTTCCCTGCCGGAAGGGGACAGTGGCGTGAGCACTTCCGCCGGTGAAAGACCGAAGGTAGACCTGTCAGGACAAGCTGATCCGAAGCAGAACGAAGAGCACCAGACCACTTCTACTAAAAAGGTAGATGAAAATCTCACGAATGCAGACCAGGAAACAACGAAGGACTTCGGAGAAAAAGACATCTACCCGGATATTGAAACGGAGAAGATGGCACCCAAGATTGAGCTCATGGGTGCTGAGCCAAGAGAAGGAAAAAACCTTGGCAAAAGAGAGATCAGCGGGGATGTGAAGCAGGCGCTGAACACCAATCTGCAATCCAGGATGGACGAGAAGGTGTCACCGAAAAATCAGGAATTTGAGGAGGCACACCAAACCTATGAAGCCGATAGTGAGAAAGAAAAAACGGAAGGTCTTGCGAAGATAGATGAAGAGACCGCACGGGTGAAAGCCGAACAGGAAAGTGAACAGACCGGAGCGGCGAGCCAGGTGGAAGCAGAACGAACCAAATGGAAAGCGGATAACGAACAGGTCAAAAAAACATACGACAAGCAATCCGCAGAGAAGAAAAAGGAAATAGATAAGCAGATTGATACGAAAGTGAAATCCAGTGAGGATGAAGCAAAGACCAAACTGGATAATGCGGAGAAGGAAGCGAAACGGGAGAAGAAAAAAGCAGAGGATGAAGCGAAGCGCAAGAAACGTGAAGCTGAAAGTAAGCCGCGCAGTTTCTGGGACCGTGTGAAAGGCGCCATTTCCGATTTGTGTAACAAAATAAGGGCCGCCATCAATACCATTTTTGATGCCCTTCGCAAGTTGGTCAAAGGCATCATCGAGTTGGCGAAGAAGGCCGTGAAAGGCATCATCGAGCTGGCGCGAAAAGCGATCGTCGGATTGATCAAGGCCTTCGGTGAAGCGCTCAAGGCATTTGTATCCATTGCGCTTGCAGCCTTTCCTGAGTTGGCCAAAAAGGCGCGTGCCGCCATAGACCGAACGGTGGACTCCGCTGTGAAAGCAGTGAATAAAGCGGCACAGGCGTTAAAGGATTTTGCAGATAAAGTTCTGGATGCCATTGGCAAAGCCCTGGATTTTATTCTCTCCGTTTACCAGCGGGTTTATAACGCCATCATTGATGCATTGGAGTTTATTGCAGTGGGCATCATCGAAATCATCGAAGGGATCGCGAACCTCGTACAAGCCGCCCGCCAGATGCCGGATCATTTCTGGAGTCAGGTGTCGGTAGAACTCACAGGACAGGATCTCACCAAACCCCTTCCCGGCATTGAGCGAACCACGCCGCCGGTTGCACCGGGTGCAAGTCCGGGTTCGGCAAGTGCCGCTAACCTGGATCCGGCCAGTACTGCACTCCTGAGCAAGAACCAACTCTCCGCGGAAGATGTGGTGATCGATCCCGTCCCTGAGATGGACATCGACAAGGAACTGTTCATAGATGCCGCCAGTCATGGCGATGGAGAGTTGATGTTCGGGAACGAAGAGGCGGGAGACCTGACCCTGGAAGAGATACGCGCTATGTCAGGCTTTGATGCGACAGCTGCTGCTGCAGGTGGAAGCATGCCGGGAGGAGCCACCGCGGATGCATCCGGAGGTGGTGCGGGTGGGCCTGATTTTGCAAATATGACCGACAGCCAGAAGATGGATTACTACCTGGCGCAGATGAATCCGCAGTGTAATGACATGGCCGGCCCGGCACCAACAGGTGAAACGGACAACAGCATTCCGGACGTCGCCAAGGTGGGTCCGCTCAGTGTTGGACAGCGTGCCGGATTTGTGCTGAGCCAGGTCAAGAAAGGCATTGCAAACTGGTGGGAATGTAACAAGGTCATGATCATCAGCATCATGGTGGGCGCACTGCTGGGTCTGGCAGTGGCGGCATTCTTCACCGGAGGAGCGGCCATCCTTGCCGCCATCCAGGCGCTGATGAGTGCACTTACCGTCATCTTTGGAGCCATACTCGTCGCAAAAATGGGCTACCATATCGGGCAGTATGTGAAAAAAGCGTGGAGCGGCGACATAGTCGGCGGTGCTCAAAGCCTTGCCCGTGCGATCGCCGTGGGCCTTGTTGAGCTGGTATTTAACTTCCTCTTTAAAGTGGGTGGATTGCTTCTGAAGGTGGTCAAACAGGTGGCGAAGGCCATTGCCAAAGCGGCCAAGGCAGCGGGTAAACTGGCCCTGAAGGCCGGTAAGGCCACGGTTCAGGGATTAAAAGTTGCGGGCAAAGCGGCATTCAAGTTCACCAGAAGAATTGCGACGCCACTGATCAAACAGGGCAAGGTCTTCCTGAAAGGCATAGGCCGTGGATTTGCCAGGGGTGTGAAAAAGGTGAAGGACTTCGGAAAGAAGCTCAAGAACCACTTCGGCTTTAAGGGGTTTTCTCTGCAGATACGCGGCAAGCGTTTTTATCTGTACGGATACTTTAATCCGAAAAAATTACTGGCCACCGGTGAAGTAAAGAACCTGACCAAGGCGGAAGAAAAGGCCCTCCAAAAAATGGGAGGGAACAAACAACTTGTAGGAAAATCCATAGGCAGCGGAGCAAAGAAAGGCATCGTGGTTTCCGATCGTTATGCTGCGAAAAAGCTGAAGGATATGACACCGGGTGAACGTGCTGCCGCCTTTAAGGAGCTTGAGAAAAAGACGGCGGATCAGATCCGGCGGTTGGGTGGCGGCGGTAAATCCACCAAGGAATTGAGGAAGGGAATCCCTCATCCTCATCCGACGAATTTCCAGGCCCACCACGTGGTACCGGAAGAGATTATGAAAAACCCGGTATTGAAAAAATTCCTGGACAGGATCGGTTTCAAGTTCCAGGATGGCGCTAAGAATGGCGTACTACTTCCCCCGAATGCCGCATCACAAACCGGTGCCTGGAAGAATGCCACCATACACATGGGCTCGCACCCCAACTATACCAAGACTATTGAGACCATGATCGAGCGGGCACGGGTCGCCTTTGAAAGAAGTTCAAAAGGTTTAACCGGAAACGCCTTGAAACAAGCCAAACAAACGGCGCTGGCCAACCTCCATGCGCAGGTAGATGCCGTACGAAAAGGGCTCATGAACGGAACCGTAAGACTACATTAAAGAACGAATAACTATTTTCGAATGTCTACTAACTACTATCTACTAACTACTTCTACTAACTACTAACGCGTTGACCACTTAGGCATGTTGAAAAGAATGTTGAGAATCGGGCAAAAAAAAGTCGTGCAA
>JAGQZQ010000096.1 GCA_020435415.1 Flavobacteriales bacterium | reverse complement strand
TGCCGATGCCAAATCGAAACCATACTCATGTTGTGATTCTTCTGAAGAAGCATGAGGATCGACAACATCCACGGCCACACCGTACGAATTCAATTCGCGAACCACGTCGGCCACCTTGGAATTACGGATATCGCTCACATCTTCCTTAAATGTGGCGCCCATCACCAGGATACGGCTTTGACTGGCCGGTATACCCTGGGCAATGATCTTCTTCACCGTTTGTTTGGCGACATAAAAACCCATGGAATCGTTGACATAACGTCCGGAGTTGATGATCCTGGCATGATATCCCAGTCCTTCCGCTTTGTAGGTCAGATAGTACGGGTCAATACCGATGCAATGGCCACCAACCAGGCCAGGGAAGAAACGCAGGAAGTTCCATTTGGTACCTGCCGCTTCCAGTACATCAAAGGTATTGATACCGATCCGGGAGAAGATGATGGACAGTTCATTCATGAGGGCGATGTTCACATCACGCTGTGTGTTTTCGATGATCTTGGCAGCTTCGGCCACTTTGATGGATGATGCTTTGTGTACACCCGGCTTCACGATCAGTTCGTACACACCGGCCACCAGTTCCAGGGTTGTAGGATCACTTCCTGCTACCACTTTGATAATGGTAGAAATCGTATGTTCTTTATCACCGGGGTTGATACGCTCGGGAGAATAGCCAACGGTGAAATCTGCTCCGAAGGTCAGACCGGATTCCTTTTCAAGCACGGGTACGCAATCGTCTTCCGTGCATCCCGGGTAAACGGTGGATTCGTACACCACCACATCACCCTTCTTCAGCACCTTTCCGATGGTGGCCGATGCACCCAGCAATGGTTTCAGGTCGGGCAGATTATGTTTATCAATGGGCGTTGGAACAGCCACGATAAAAAACCGGACATCTTTCAGGTCATCCGGATTCGCAGAGAAGGTAATATCACAACCAGCGAATGCTTCGGTGTCGAGTTCCTTGCTCGGATCCAGACCTTTCTTCATCATTTCCACCCGTTCGGCATTGATATCAAAGCCGACAACCTTCACCTTCTTCGCAAATTCAAGGGCGATGGGCAATCCAACATATCCCAGACCGATAACGGCCAGCGAAGCTTTTTTCTCAATGATCTCCTTAAGCATAACTACTTTGTTTTTCCTTATTAAATGATTTATTTCTCACCGCATAAATGCGCTCGATGATATCCACCACCTTCATACCTTCCATCGCATTGGTTGTTACACTGGTCAGGCCATTCAGCGTATCCACCACATTCTCTATCACGAAGTGATGGTTGGCTGCGGAACCTTTATAGCTACCATAATCATTGGGAGGAAGCGGTGCATCCAGCTCCGGCATTTCATAATCCTTGATATGGCAATGGGTAACCTCACCCATATACTGACCGCCGATCTTAACAGTCCCCTGGCTTCCGATGATGGTCAGGCTGCTCTCGAAGTTAGAATCCCAAACGGCGGTCGAATACTGAAGTGTACCCATTCCACCTTCGTGAAATCTGAATTGCACGATACCTGAATCCTCGAAGTCGGTTGAATCAGGATGGGTAAAATCCGCGAAAGAACCATGGATATCGGTGATATCACCGAAGAGCCAGTACATAATATCGATAAAGTGAGAGAACTGGGTATACAGTGTTCCACCGTCAAGATCCTGGCGTCCTTTCCAGCCTTGCTTTCCGCCCGGACGATAGTAACGTTCGTCCCGGTTCCAGAAGCAGTTCAGCTGAACCATGTAAATCTCACCCAGCAACTTGCGGTCGATCACATCCTTGATCCACACTGATGGCGGAGAATAGCGGTTTTGCATCACGCAAAACACCTGTTTGGATTTTTCCAGCGCCAGGGAGATCACCCGTTCACAATTCGCGGCAGACAGTCCCATGGGCTTTTCACACACCACGTGGCGATTATTTTTGAGTGCGTATGTTGCCTGCGCCGCGTGCAAACCATTCGGTGTGCAGATGTTCACCACTTCGATCTCGGGGTGTTTTTCCAGCATTTCTTCCATGCTGTTGTAGAACGGCACCTTGCTGTCCTTGGGAATCCCTGCTTCTTCGGGTGAACGAACATCGCACCATGCGACCAGTTCTGCAGAAGGGTTTTGGCGGATCATCTCCGCATGACGTTTTCCGATGTGTCCGCATCCGACGACACCAAACGGAATAGAGCGTTTGTTACTCATTTTGGTTCTTTATTTACATTGTTATGTTGCAGGCGGTAGGTGTCCCCACTCTCAGAACACACTGCCAACCCATTTTCATCAAATATAAGGCGATGGCCGAATTCACTCATCCAACCGATCTGCCGGCCCGGATTGCCTACCACCAGGGCATATGCCGGAACATCTTTCACCACTACCGTACCAGCTCCTATGAAGCAGAACGCACCCAGTTCATGTCCGCAAACAATGGTTGCATTCGCACCTATGGTTGCGCCATGCCGCACGGTTGTTTTGGCATACTCACCCCTACGGTTTACGCCACTTCTGGGGTTGATCACATTGGTGAACACCATCGAGGGACCTAAAAACACATCATCCTCACAGGTCACGCCGGTATATATGGAAACATTGTTCTGAACTTTGACCCGGTTACCAAGCACCACATCCGGCGACACCACCACGTTCTGGCCAATATTGCAGTTTTTACCGATGGTGCACCCCGTCATGACATGGCTGAAATGCCAGATCTTGGTACCTTCTCCGATTAAACAGCCCTCGTCGATGACGGCTGTCTCATGATGATAATATGGCAATTGCTCAGACATGTGCTTTCTTGAATTCAGGTAACGATAAAAAGTACTCCAGGGTTTTCTTCAGGCCTTCCTCGCGACCTACTTTCGGCTCCCAGCCCAGTACTTCCCGGGCACGGGTAATATCCGGTTGTCGTTGTTTGGGGTCATCCACGGGGAGTTCCTTGTAAACGATCTTTCCTTTACCTCCTGTCAGCTTGATCACTTCTTCGGCAAAATCGCGGATGGTGATCTCCTGCGGGTTACCCACATTGACTGGATTCGGATAGTCGCTTTTCAAAAGGCGAACGATGCCTTCCACCAGATCATCCACGTAGCAGAAAGACCTTGTCTGACTTCCATCTCCGAATACGGTGATATCCTCACCTCTCAGGGCCTGTGCCATGAAAGTTGGTAATGCACGTCCGTCATCCAGGCGCATTTTAGGACCGTATGTATTAAAGATGCGGATAATGCGGACTTCCAATCCGTGAAAAGTATGATAGGCCATAGTGATCGCTTCCTGAAAACGCTTGGCTTCATCATAAACGCCACGTGGACCGATTGGATTCACATGCCCCCAATATTCTTCGTTTTGCGGGTGCACCTGCGGATCACCATATACTTCCGAGGTAGAAGCGATGAGCATCCGGGCATTCTTGGCTTTTGCAAGTCCCAGTAAGTTATGCGTGCCGAGGGAACCTACCTTTAATGTCTGGATGGGCATTTTAAGGTAGTCAATCGGGGAAGCGGGGGAAGCAAAGTGCAGGATGTAATCCAGTTCACCGGGAACGAAAACAAACTTGCTGACGTCATGGTGATAAAACTCAAAATGTTCCTCAGAGAACAGGTGTTCAATATTTCGGATATTCCCGGTCAGGAGGTTATCCATGCCGATCACATGACAACCATCCGCCAAAAAACGATCACAAAGGTGTGAACCGATAAAGCCGGCTGCTCCTGTTATCAGAACTCTTTTTTTCCTTTTTTCACTTGCCATCCGGTACAATCGTTTTTCTGCCTATGCTGTTATAATAAAAACCCGACCCTTCCATTTTGGCAAGGTCGTAAAGATTTCTTCCGTCAAAAATAACCCGGGCCTTCATGCGACCGGCCATATCTTCAAAATCCGGCGTTCTGAACACAGACCATTCCGTGGCGATGACCAGGGCATCCGCATTGTCAAGCGCTTCGTAAGCATTGCCTGCAAAACTCACCTTATCCCCGAATACCTTTTGCACATTCTCCATGGCTTCCGGGTCATAGGCGGAGATGGTGCAACCTTCTGCCAGCAGGTCGGTGATGATCTCCAATGCCGGTGCCTCGCGGATGTCGTCGGTATCCGGTTTGAAGGCCAGGCCCCAAATGGCGATCTGTTTGCCCCTCAGATTCCCACCGTAGTAATCACGCATCTTATCGATCAACCGCTTGCGTTGGGATCTGTTCAGTTCCATCACTGCCCTGAGGATACCAAAATCATATGTGTTTTCACGGGCTGTGCGTTCCAATGCCATGACATCCTTGGGAAAGCAACTGCCTCCGTAGCCGATGCCTGCAAAGAGAAATCTCTTACCGATCCGTTCATCGGCACCGATACCCATACGGATCATGTCCACATCAGCACCTACTTTCTCGCACAGATTGGCCACCTCATTCATGAAAGATATCTTGGTAGCCAGAAATGCATTGGCGGCGTACTTGGTCATCTCGGATGACCGTTCGTCCATGACAATGATCGGATTACCCTGCCGCACGTATGGTGCATACAGGTCTTTCATGATGGTAGCTGCCTTTTCAGAAGAAGTACCAACCACCACACGGTCGGGTTTCATAAAATCATCGACTGCAAAACCTTCCCGCAGGAATTCCGGATTGGAAACCACATCGAAAGGCACGCTGGTATGTTGCGACACCACAGCCTTCACCTTGTCGGATGTTCCCACAGGCACCGTGCTTTTGGTGACGATCACCTTATACTCCTTTAATATTTTTCCAATTTCCGCGGAAACGTTCAGAACATAGGAAAGATCTGCCGAACCGTCCTCACCCGGAGGTGTGGGAAGCGCCAGAAAAATGACCTTGGCTTTTTCAATCCCTTCACTCAGCGAGGTGGTGAATGAAAGTCGGTTTTGCCTGATATTACGTTCAAAGAGCACATCCAGGTCCGGCTCATAAATGGGCACGGAACCGTTCTGCATTCTTTTCACCTTTTCCTCATCAATATCCACACAAATCACTTTGTTACCGGTTTCAGCCAGACAGGTACCGGTAACGAGACCTACATATCCACTTCCTATGACGGCTACATTCATCTTCAGGAAACCTTTTGCTTCATAAATTCAAGTACATGTCCCGCGATAAAGTCCTGTTGTTCCGCATCAAGCTCTGTATGCATGGGGAGTGAGATCACGCTTTGACAAAGCTGAAGGGTATTTGGAAACGATCCGTCTTTCATGCCCAGATCTGCATATGCTTTTTGAGAATGAAGGGCGACGGGGTAGTAGATCATGGCCGGAATGCCCTGATCCGCGAGATGCTGTTGGAGTGCATTCCGTGCACCGGGTTCCACCCTCAGGGTATATTGATGAAAGACGTGTGATGAGTATGAGGCGCGCACCGGGGTTTTGATGCCCGGGGAAGCTGCGAATGCCGCGTCATACCGGTCTGCCGCCTGTTGTCTGGCAGCCGCATAGCTGTCCAGCTGCCGGAGTTTTATCCGGAGAATGGCTGCCTGCAAACTGTCAAGCCTGGAGTTCACACCCACTTCGGCGTAATAATAACGTTCACTTTGTCCATGGTTGGTGATCTTCCTCATCCGGTCTGCCAGTGCATCATCGTTGGTGTAAAGTGCACCACCATCGCCGTAGCATCCAAGGTTCTTTGAAGGAAAGAAGGAAGTGGTACCGATATGGCCCATGGTTCCTGCTTTGGATGTTTGACCATTGCTATGGCGATATGTAGCGCCGATTGCCTGCGCGGTATCTTCCACCACAAACAAACGATGCCTGTTGGCAATGTCAAGGATGGCATCCATGTTTGCACATTGTCCGAAGAGATGGACAGGCACAATGGCTTTTGTTTTTGGCGTGATGGCTGCCTCAACCTGTTCAGGGATCAGGTTGAACGTTTCCGGATCCACGTCCACGAGAACAGGCTTCAGGCCCAGAAGGGCCACCACTTCTACCGTCGCAATAAAGGTAAAATTGGAGGTGATCACCTCATCTCCGGGCTGGAGCCCGAGACCCATCAGGGCGATCTGAAGCGCATCCGTGCCGTTGGCACAAGGGATCACATGCTTCACCCCAAGGTAAGTTTCCAGCTCCTGCTGGAAGGCCTTCACTTCAGGGCCGTTAATAAATGCGGTACTCCGGATGACCCTTTCAATCGCTTCATCCACTTCACTTTTGATCTTCTCATACTGACCTTCAAGGTCCACCATATGAATGGGCTTATTCATTGCCATATCACAGTTAAAAACATTACGAATAGAAGAGGCTATGGATGCACGTTGACAGGTTGCATTGATGCTATGTCAGTCCCCATCGCGCTCGTCGCAAAAAAATCAGCACGAAGATAATCAAATATTCCAAGCCCCGTATGGAGTAAACAGCTTGTACGACGGTATTTTATCTGTTGGCTCCCGGGAACATGTCCAATGCGGCAACGCAGCCACCCCATCACCTAAAATATTCTTAATTTGCGCCTATGTTCAGATATCAGATCATCGCCCTGCTATGCACCATTACACTGGGTAGCGACTGTTTTGCCCAGGCCAGTGTCAAAGACTCATCCATTGCCGCCCCTATGATCAATGCCTCGTTGGGCCTTCATCTGCCGGGCCGGGACATGGCCAACCGGTTTGGAAGTAGTTCAGCCATAGGCGGTGGCTTCATGCACAAGACCAGAACATCCTGGATCTTCGGCTTTGAGACACAATTTCTTTCGGGAAACGATATTCGTGAAGAGGGCATTCTGGACCCCATCTCCACCACGCCGGATGCGGATGGGAACAGGTATGTGATTGATGGCAACGGAACGTATGCCGAACTATTCATGTATGAGCGGGGCTACACCATGACGGCAAAGGCAGGTTATGTTCTGCCGGTGATCGGCCCCAATCCCAACAGTGGACTTGTGGTCATGATGGGTGTGGGCTTCATGCAACACAAAATCCGGATCGAGGTCCGGGACAACACCGCACCACAACTTAAAGGGGATTTAAAAAAAGGATATGACCGGCTGTCCAACGGTTTGCTTTATAGTCAATTCGTAGGATACCTCCACATGGGAAACAAGAGCCTGGTAAACTTCTTTGCCGGACTGGAAGCCCTGGAAGGATTTACCTCCAACCGCCGTTCGGTTAATTACGACACCGGATTGCATGATGATACCAAACGACTGGATGTCCTTTACGGCGTCAAAGTGGGATGGATATTTCCACTGTATGCGCGGGTTCCCGAAAAACGTTATTACTATTAATGAGGTTCGCCTACTACGCCGGGATCTACCTTTACGGCTGGAGTCTCCGGTTGGCAGCGCCTTTTCATTCCAAAGCTGCCGCATGGGTACAGGGTCGTAAAGAAGTATGGCCGAAAGTTTCCGCATTCAAACCCAAAAGCGACCAGGTCATATGGTTCCATTGTGCATCGTTGGGTGAATTTGAGCAGGGACGTCCCTTGATGGAGGCACTGGTCAAACGCCTTCCATCCGCCAGTCTGGTCATTACCTTTTATTCCCCTTCGGGTTATCGGGTCAGAAAAGATTTTCCGCTCGCCGATCTTGTATGCTATCTTCCGGAAGACAAGCCCGGGAATGCACGCCGCTTTGTGGATGCAATCCGGCCAACCATGGCTTTCTTTGTTAAATACGAATTCTGGCATGGCTACCTGACCGCCCTTCATAAAAGTGGTTGTGCGTTGTATAACGTGTCCGGTGTATTCAGGCCAGGCCAACGCTTTTTTGGTCCATGGTCTTCCTTCTTCAAAAAGGACCTGACTTGCTTCTCGCATTTTTTTGTGCAGGACGAAGTATCCGAAGGTACGCTGAAATCTGCCGGGTTCACCCAGGTGACCACCACCGGAGACACCCGATTCGACCGGGTTTTTGAAACGGCTCAGTTGGCGGATGACATTCCCTGGATGAACAAAATCAAAACGGATAGGCCATTGCTCATGGCCGGCAGCACCTGGCCGGTAGAAGAAGACATCCTGATCCCCCTGATCAACAAGGCAAAGTATGGAGAGATATGGGTCATTACGCCGCATGAAGTGGCAGATAGCCACATTCGTAAACTGGAAGGACGGATCCGGAGAAGAACCCTTCGCTTCTCAGAAATGCTGAAAGGAGCTGATCTCACCGATGCAGAGGTGATCCTGGTAGACAATGTGGGCTGGCTGGCGCGGTTATACAAATATGCAGATGCCGCGGTGGTGGGCGGTGGATTCTCCGGTAAACTGCACAACATCCTTGAGCCGGCAGCATTCGGGGTTCCGGTGTTATTCGGTCCGAAGCATGAACGATTCCGCGAAGCAGCCGAATTGATTGAAAATGGAGGAGCCTTTATTTTCCGCCATGGCACCCAATTGGAACGTGCGTTGGACATGCTGATCGGAGAACAGCTGGTAGGAAAGATCGCCGGACAAATGTGTCTGCAATATGTGCGAAAAAACAAAGGAGCGACGGTCCGCATGATGGAACTACTGTTCCCCCAGGATCAACCTGGCTCATAAAAAAAGCCGGTCTTCGGACCGGCTTCCGTATCTTTTTCAGGTACTACAGTGCATTGGTAACCACCTCATTCAAATCCGTGGATCGTTTCTGAAACACGAATCTTCCCTTCATAAAATTCGCCACGGGCCATCCTTCCCAAAGGACATATTCCCCGTAGTTATTTTTGGTATTGTACACCGCCTGGGTTGCCGCGTCAAACTCCCAGATCATGGTTTGATAGTCGTTCTCAAAGGACACTTTTACATCCTTGAACTTATGATAGACCACCACATCCAGGTAATCCTGGGTGATTCCGATCAGGTCAAGCAGGGTGGTAAGTGTTTTTTGCCCGGGAAGCCCTTCCAGTTTCATTTCCATGGTAAAGCGATCCTGAACCCCGCCACCAACAAAGAATTCGCCACCGTTAAAGTCAAGTCCGGCATAGTTGAATACCTGGTCGATGGATGAGGCGATGGTTGTATACTTGTTGTTTCCGTAGACGATATGCATAAACATCGGCCCTCCTGTGGAGATCACGGTATTGTCGCTGCTCAGGTGAAAGGCACTGATCGGGAATGCGATCTTTTTGGTGATGGTATCGCCGTTTTCATCATACGCTTCACTCACCACCCACACCCCTTCCATTGCGGTCTTGGTTGGCGTTTCCGGTTCTTCCGGCTGGCATGACACCCACAAGGTCAAAACGGGTACGAAAAGCAATAGTTGATATACCTTCATTGTCGGACGCTTTTAGTTCAGATCCCGATGGGCCACGGAAGGACCACATCGCCATTGCACCTCTCGATATACGTGTGAGGAGGTGTTTGGTTACCTTGTTCAACGACCGTGCCAAACATGGAATTGGCAATGTTCGGGATTTGACCGACCTTTGGCCGCAGATGTCATGCTTAGCTTAAAGGAGAAGATCCGGCTGTTTGTTTATGACCGTCAGGGAGCGGTACTGAAAACACTGAGAAGAGCCAGTTTTTTTATGGCACTGCTTTCGCTCGGTTTGCTCTTGTATCTGGCGGGTTTCAACCTTTCCACCCAAACCGAAACCATTGCGATCGGTGTCATCAAGGTGATACTGGTTTATTTCATTTTCGTTTACGCCCTTCGGTTTTTCTTTTCCATCAGCAAACTCGGTTTCCTGCGCACCACCTGGCTTGAATTTCTTCTGATGGCGATGCTGGTTGTAGACGGCATCAGCCTTTACCTGTTTCAATTTCCTTTGCTGGCGAAGATATTCGAACCGTTCGGTATCGAGAACTTCACGCCTATTTACCTCATGTTCATCCAGCTTTACATTGTGGTATTCGCCGGACTGGAGGTGATCCGTTCCAATCCGGGCTTATCCCGGATACGCATCAAATTCTCCCTTGGACTGGTCATCTCACTGGCCATTCTCGGATTGTTAGGAGCACTGTTGCTCATGATGCCGCAAATGTATACAGGCAGGGCACCTACATTCCTTGAGTCGTTATTCACATCTGTCAGTGCGATCAGCCAGACCGGATTGATCCTGGTTGACACCGGTTCATTCTGGACAGTAAAAGGGCAATTTGTGGTGATGATGTTAATTCAGATTGGTGCTTTAGGCATCATCAGTTTCAGCACCTTCTTTGGTACCTATCTTGCTCAAGGTCTTAATCTACGGCAACAACATATGGTTTCTGAGTTCTTCACATCCGATTCGCGATTCAAGACCGAGGATCTGGCCCGGCAGATTATCTTCTATACCATATTCATCAACCTTTTCGGAGCGATAATCATTTACTTCCTATGGGATCCTTCGGTGGTGTTTAAAAGTCTGGGTGATAAAATTTTCAACTCCATTTTTCACTCCGTATCCGCATTCTGCAATGCGGGGTTCTCTACCTTCCCTCAAGGTATATATACAGATCCGGTGCGGCATTCATATATGTTGCACATGGCTTTGTTAATGCTTGTATTCCTGGGGAGTGTGGGATATCCAACCCTTCATGATCTTTTTGGAATTCATCATGTTCGGGATCGGTTGCAGTTTGCCTGGAAGAAATTAAAACTGGACAGCCAGATATCGTTGTATACCGCTATTGTTCTTATCATATTCGGTGCGGTCATGTTTTACTTTCTGGAATATAACCGATCGATGGCGGATTTAAAGGGCGGCCCTGCATGGATCACGGCTTTCTTCCAGAGTGTGATGCGAACAGCGGGCTTTAACACTGTTGATATCAGTGCTGTTGGTTCACCGATGCTGATCGTATTTTGTTTTCTGATGTTCGTTGGGGGTGGTTCGGCATCTGTGTGCGGAGGGATTCGTACTTCCACCTTTGCAATCATATGCGTGTCATTGTGGAACAGCATCCGTGGAAAGAATGTGATGACGATCGGCAACCGGGAGATCACGACGGACCTGTACAACAAGGTCATCTCCATCTTTCTTTTTGCCACGTGTTGGGTGTTGGGAGCTACCTTTGTACTCACCATCACGGATCCGGACCTGCCCTTCATCAAGCTGATCTTCGAGGAAGTGTCCGCCTTCGGAACCTGTGGTTTGTCGACCGGCATCACGGGTACCTTGTCCGAGGCCGGCAAATGGGTGATCCTTTTATCCATGTACGTAGGCCGGGTAGGCACGCTGACGCTTGTGGTGGCGTTGGGCACCCAGGTTACCAAGAGCAAGTACAAGTATCCGACTGCCCGGATCATGGTGGGTTAACCTTTACAAAAGGAGGGGTGAATTTGGTTTGCGATTTATTTTATTTTCTATATTTGCATCCCCAAGCGGGAATAGCTGGATTCCGATTAAGATTTAATTGACTTCAGCAAGCGTTCTTAATTTTACTTTTATCAAGCATTCGACAAAACATAAGCGGGAATAGCTCAGTTGGTAGAGCATAACCTTGCCAAGGTTAGGGTCGCCGGTTCGAGTCCGGTTTCCCGCTCATTTATTTGGTGATGAAGGATGTATGATTGGTGATGTGTGATTTGGTGATGTAAGATGTTGAAAGCTGTCAAAGCCGGTGGAAGTCGCGGCGAGTGACTTGATATCATGATTGCACAATTTGTTGGAGGGCAATAAATATTAATTTAAACCTTCCAAGCATTGACCAACGATGAGCTGATCAAGCGAACCAAAGACTTTGCACTGGCAATCATCAGATTTATTCAGCAGCTGCCCCGGAATGAAACTTCCATGATATTGCGACGTCAGCTGTTGAGATCAGCCACCTCTGTGGCGGCAAATCACCGGGCTTCCAGAAGAGCACGTTCCAGTGCCGAGTTCTATGCTAAGATCAGTATCGTAATCGAGGAAGCAGATGAGAGTCTGTTTTGGCTTGAGATATTCAGGGACAGCAGCATTGCGAATCCCATTGCATTGGAACCACTAATCCGGGAAGCCGACGAACTCGTCAGAATTTTTGCATCAACCAGAAAAACATTAGCGAAGCATAAAAACCATTAATGGTTTTCCTAACTTCACCCATCATAAATCACACATCACCAAATCACACATCACCAAATAACACCCGCCCGGGTGGCCCACCTTCGCGTGAAGCTATGGCGGGCGCTGTGGAATGGTAGACCCACCTTCGTTCTCCATTCTTCCGAACTTCGGACGGGCAGGCACGAGGGACTTAAAATCCCTTACCCATTCACACCACATTCATTCTTTATCTTACATTTGCATTCTTAAATCACCACATCGCTACATCACCAAATCACCAAATGTATCTGCCCGGGTGGTGGAATGGTAGA
>JAGQZQ010000095.1 GCA_020435415.1 Flavobacteriales bacterium | reverse complement strand
TTTCACCGAACAATCAACAGCGTTCGAATGGAAGTAAAAATAGCACTTGTAACCGGTGGAAACCGGGGAATTGGTTTGGAGATCTGCAAACAACTCGCAGCCCGCAAGTATTTAGTGTACATGGGTGCCCGCGACATGGCGCAGGCTCAGGAAGCAATGCAAAAGGTCAAGGGAAAGGTCGAAGCAATCGGATTGGATGTAACCGACACTCATTCCATAAAAAAAGCGGCTATGTTGATCAAAAAGAAACATGGTAAGCTGGATGTGCTCTTTAATAATGCCGGAATAAGCATGGGAGCAAAAGGTGTGTTGGATACCACCATGAACGAATTCAAGCAAGTGATGAACACCAATTTCTACGGGCCATTACGCATGTCAAAGGTGTTTTTCAAATTGCTCTCGGAAAGTGAGGATGGACGAATCATCAATGTTTCCAGTGGTATGGGGTCCCTGGCTGATCTCAATGGCAAATATGCGGCCTACCGCCTGTCAAAATCTAACTTGAACGCATTGACCATTATGCTGTCCAAGGAATTTACCCATATGGTTAAGGTATTTGCGATGTGCCCGGGATGGGTCCGAACCGACATGGGTGGGCGCTCTGCAATCAGAACGGTTTCTGAAGGTGCAGAGACCGCGATATGGCTTGCGACCGATGAGATGGTAAGGGGTGGGAGGTTTTACCGGGATAAGAAGGAAATCGATTGGTAAGCGGACCCGCAGCAGTGGATGAGCAGGTTAGGAATCACCAAACCCGCTCATGCAAAGAATGTCACCGCATGGGTGATGACAATGACTTGTATTGCCCACACTGTGGCGTTCAACTGAAATCACAGCACCCTTATTCTTCCCAGGTCAGGTTCCCTGATGCCATTCAGAGGTCACCGGTATTCTATGTCAGGTATTTATTATTTCTGCTTGCTGCGCTTTCACTTTTAGGGCTTGCGGAACCACCCGTTGATATTTATGCCGTTGCCAATGTGTTAATTTCATTGGCCTATATCCTTCTGGCTTGGTTTACTTACCGTAGTCCGCGGTTTGGTGTTCTTTCAGGTATGTTATTCTATGTATGCCTTCAGTCATGGCAATGGATTCATGATCCTGACTACCTTGAAAAGGGAACCTTTTATAAAATTCTTTTCACCCTGGTTTTCCTGCGGGGCGTGCTTGCCGTATTTAGTTCCAAATACAACCAATCGGCAGGCTGGATGTCCCATACCTGTAAGAATTGCAAGCACTCGGTTACAGAAAAGTTTTGTCCGGCTTGTGGCATTTTTAATCAACCCACCAGCAAGCCATTTGTACATTTCCTTTTTATAGGTTCTTTTTTACTTTCTCTCGTGGGGTTCACGGTTGCCCATCGTTCCGGTTGGATATTCGGTGAAGGGTTCACCAGTGTACTTGCCATGGACATTTTGATTGCCTTAGTGGTGTTATTGTATGTTTGGCTGGACAGAGGAAATATGATTCCACTTCTAAAGACCCGACCAAAGATGAGGCCTTTGGCATCCGTTATTTTGGTCTCCGGGATATTTGCAATGGCCATTCATTTTTCCGTCGCATGGCTGCACGGTATGTATGAAATCCGATCCACATCATATGTAGATATGTTATCGGCTTCCCCTCACAGCTGGCTGGTGATTCCTGCGATAATGATTATTCAACCTGCCATATTCGAAGAGTTGGCTTTTCGTGGATTCGTGTATAACCGGCTGGAAGAAATTGTGCCTCCCCGTATGGCTTTAGTGTTTAGTTCCCTGCTTTTCGGAGTATTCCATTTCTCAACTGTCGCGTTGATATGGCTCCTACCGATAGGCTTTGTTTTCGGAATTTACCGCAGACTATACGGATCCATCTGGTATGGTGTTGTGGGGCACCTGGTATACAATGGACTGGTTATTAGCCTTGATTACCTCTTGTAACGCCGTTCGGGCTTATCCCTATCGCGTACGCCCAGTAAACTATTGACAACCGATAATACAAGGCTGAAGCCAAGGGCCCACCAAAAGCCATCTACCTGAAATCCATTGATCCAGTCGCTGGCCCAGAGTACCATCCAGGCGTTGATCACCAACAGAAAAAGTCCGAGGGTAAATACGGTTATGGGGAGCGTCAAGAGTATGAGAATGGGTTTGACAAAGTTGTTGACCACCGAAAGAAATACGGCTACAAGAAGGGTTGTTAACAATCCAACGAGGTGTACCCCTGGTAAAAGCCATGCTGTAATGGCAACGGCAATCGATGATAGGAGGATTCTGGCAAGCATTAAGACGTGTTTTTTTAAAGTTAATAATATTTGAAGGGCCGGTATTGTGATACTTGTTAAAAATTTCAAATTTGCATGTATGTGGAATGAACTGAATACCTATTTTGATCTGGCCCCCCTTACTTTGAAGGGAATTGGAATGGCCGTCTTATGCGGAAGCCTTGTAGGTATTGAGCGGCAAATTTTTGGAAAGCCAGCCGGCATACGAACCAGTATCCTTGTGTGTATGGGCGCATATGGTTTTGTGGTTTTGGCAAACTTTGGACCGGGGCAGCATCCTGATGCCGGTAGAATAATAGGTCAGATCGTTACAGGTGTGGGATTTCTGGGCGCTGGTGTGATGATGACCCATAGCGGAAACATCATGGGCGTAACTTCGGCAGCAGTTATATGGATACTCGCTGCAATGGGTGCATTTATTGGCATGGAGCGTTATGCTTCCGCTTTTACATTATCCCTCCTCACATTGTTTGTGTTGTTAGGAATCAACTGGGTGGAAAGGCATGTTAAGCCCCTTGGACGTGGTATTCATAAACCGGTGGATCTGGATAAAGAAGAATCCGGAAAGACAGAAGATTAATGGTGCCCAGTTTTCCGACGATTACCCCAAAGCCACATCAAGCACCATCATCACAATGAATCCACCGATAAATCCAAGGGTAGCAAAGTCGGAATACTTATCCTGCTGAGATTCCGGAATAACTTCTTCGATCACCACATAAACCATCGCGCCTGCAGCGAATGCCAGGGCGTAGGGGAGAACCGGTTCCGCATACATAACAGCAATGGCGCCAAGTACACCTGCGATGGGCTCCACAATGGCTGACAATTGTCCGTACCAGAATGACTTCCACCTCGTAACCCCTTGACGTCGTAATGGCATGGCCACGGCCAAACCTTCGGGAAAGTTCTGTAGCCCAATCCCCAGTGCCAAAGCAATGGCTGCCCCAAGATCCGCATGGGGCAATCCGGATGCTACCGCTCCGAATGCCACGCCCACAGCAAGTCCCTCCGGAATATTATGCAAGGTAATGGCAAGAATGAGCAGGGTGGTCTTGTGCCAATGCGTTTGCATTCCTTCCGCCTGCCCCTCCTTGAAATTGATGTGAAGATGCGGCATCGTTCTATCCAATACAAAAAGAAACAGAGCGCCTGCTAAAAAGCCGACGGCGGCGGGAAACCATTCCGGGACACCGCGGTTCTCCGACATTTCGATTGCCGGATTCAACAGTGACCAGAAACTTGCAGCGATCATCACACCTCCGGTAAATCCCAGCATGGTGTCGAACAACTTGCGCTTCATGCTTTTGAACATGAACACAAGCGACGCCCCCATTGCCGTTACCAGCCAGGTGAAGGTGGTGGCTACCAAAGCACCCATCACCGGATGCAAGTGTTCAAAGTAATTGCGGATTTGTTCTGTCATCATTCCTTGATCTCTACCACACAAAGATTCTTGGCAACACGATGGGTAAGGGTTAGTTGTGTTTTTCCATTGATCCTGATCTCCATCGAATCATCATACTCATGTTTATTGAGTATCTCCACTTTTGTACCAAGCACCAACCCCATTTTTTCAAGATGTTTGAGGAAAACATCAGAAGAGTCCTGAACACCCACAATGGTACCGGATTTTCCTTTTTCACATTCAGACAACAATATCATGGCAGGTCGGGTCTTAATGTTTCCATCTGCATCCGGAATCGGGTCGCCGTGTGGATCAAAACGTGGGAAGCCCAAGAATTTGTCGAGCCTGTTGGTAAGTTCCGGTGATTGGATATGCTCCAGTTGTTCTGCAATCTCATGCACCTCATGCCATTTGAAGCCCAATTTATCAACCAGGAACACTTCCCATAACCTATGTTTACGTGTGATGCGAAGGGCCACCTTTAATCCGGATGCGGTTAGTCTGGCGCCCTTGTACTTTTCATAAACAACAAGCTTTTTATCTGCCAGTCGTTTCATCATGTCCGTTACCGATGAAGCCTTTGTGTTCAGGCGACGTGCGATATCGTTAGTCGAAGCACCCTTCTTGCCATCCTCTTCCAAGCGTTGGATGGCTTTAAGGTAGTTCTCTTCCGCAAGGGTTTCCATACACGTAGATGTTTAGGGCAAAGATAAAATAAATTTAGATAAACCTAAAAATATATTTACCTTTGCCTTATATGTTGATGAGATATACCCTGAAACAGCGAAGCGCAAATACCCTGATCAAGGGAGCACCACCATTAAACGAATCATCAGCTTTGCAGATAAATATGATATGAGAAACTTCGTTTTAATACTTTTCCTTGCTTGCAGAACCATGATTACCCTAGCTGGTAACGCTTCAGATGGAGTAATCAAGGGAGTTATTTTGTCCGAAGGAACAGCCGTTGCTTATGCAAACGTTGGACTGGAGGGAACGTCGCTTGGCAACGCGGCAGATGTGAACGGGCATTTTGAGATCACATCCGTTCCGGCAGGTACATATACCTTATTTGTTTCTGCCGTTGGCTATGGTCCGTTAAAAAAAGATGTGACGATACGTTCCGGAGAGGTGGTTCAGGTGCGCCTGGAATTGCAGGAGCTAACGAATAATCTCCAGGAAGTTGTTGTAACAGGCACTATGAAAGAAACGTTTGTCTCCGAGTCACCGGTAAAGGTAGAGGTGCTTACTCCAAAATTTCTGCAAGCTAATCCCACAAATAATGTCATCGAAGCGCTGCAGACTGTGAATGGGGTGCAGGAGCAGATCAACTGTGGCGTTTGCGGAACAAACGACATCCATATCAACGGAATGGAAGGCCCATATACCTTGGTGCTGATCGATGGTATGCCTATCATGAGTGCACTGGCAACGGTATACGGTTTCAACGGCATTCCTATTTCACTGATCCGAAGGGTGGAGATTATCAAGGGACCATCCTCAACATTATATGGCACGGAGGCAGTAGGCGGCGTGATAAACATTATCACTAAAAGGCCGGAAGATATGGACCTGATCACCTTTAATACATTTTATACCAGCCACCGCGAGTCCAGTACAGATATTTCTATCACACCTTTCAGGGGAAAGAAATTATCAACCACGGTCAGTGGTAATTTTTACCGGAATCAATACCGGATGGATTTTAATAGGGACAACTTTACCGATATCCCTTTGAATGAAAGGGTCACGGTATACAATAAATGGAACCTGAAGCGCAAAGATGACCGGGCAGCCAGCCTTGCTTTTCGCTACTATTATGAAGATCGATTCGGAGGGGTGCTTAACTGGCAGGATAAGGACAGGGGAAGCGACAATGTATACGGGGAAAGCATTGAAACCAAACGATGGGAACTGATCGGAACCTATCAGCTGCCACTGAAAGAAGTAATCAGATTGGATTATTCAATGAATGGCCATCATCAGGACAGTTATTATGGCACCACCCATTACAAGGCAGACCAGTCTGTTTACTTTGCCAACCTTATATGGAACAAAGTCCTGTCAAATCATGACCTGTTAATGGGTACAACGGCCAAGTACCAATTGTACGAGGACAATTCACTGGCCAATACAAATGAGGCGAAGTTGGTTCACGGGCTTTTCCTTCAGGATGATATAACCATCCGGGAGCGAACGCATCTTTTGGCAGGAATCCGTCTGGATCATCATCAGGAACACGGGGTCATTATGGCTCCAAGATTGAGTATGAAGTATAAGGTCGGTACATATTCAACGGCCCGTCTTAATATGGGTACCGGATTCAGGGAAGTTCATTTGTTTACAGAAGACCATGCAGCTCTGACCGGGGCGCGAACGGTTTTAATCACGGAAAAGATCAAGCCGGAAGAAAGTTATAATGCCACCACCAACTTCAACCAGGTATACAATTTCATCGGCGGGGTCGGAACCCTGGACCTCGACGCCTTCTATACTTACTACACAAACAAGATCATTCCTGATTACGAAACGGACGAGAACCTGATCATTTATGATAACCTGGATGGCTATGGCATTACAAGGGGCTTCGCCTTTAACGTGCAGCAGCAATTTAAATTCCCGCTAAAGATGAATGTAGGTGCCACTTTTCAGGATGTATATGAAATGGCGCCTGATGTGAACGGAATCTCCCACCGGGTCAGCCAATTGTTTGCTCCCGTGGTATCAGGCACATTTGGCGTAGGGTATGAGTGGAAGAAGAAGGGGTGGAGCACCAATCTGACAGGAAGGGTGATGGGGCCACAGCATCTTCCCGCATTTGCCGCACCTTTTGACAGACCGGTAATATCCCCATGGTATACACTGCAAAATGTTCAGGTAACAAAGGTTTTTGATTGTGGGGTAGAGGTGTACGGAGGCGTAAAGAATATCTGGAACTATACCCAGCCAAGTCCACTGGTGGATCCTGCACATCCGTTCGGAGACAGATTTGATACTTCGTATGCTTACGGTCCGTTACAGGTCAGAAGATTCTTCGTGGGATTGCGCTTTAGCCTGAAGGAACTAAGAATGAAGAGTGAAGAATGAAAAATTAAGAATGAAGAATGAAGGGCGAGTGCACCTTCACCTTTTGTTATTCTTTAGCGTATTTGCTCAGTTTCTTCAATTCTTTTGCTACCCGGCCTGACCATTCTTCCTGTTGATCGGGTTTAACACCATGATCTGTGTTGCTGTCATATTGCTCCTGTAAACGGCGACAGTCCCGTGAGATATCCTGGAACAGTTTGGTGGCCAGTTTTTGTGTTTTAGGGTCGGCTGTTTTGAGTTTATCGAGTTCCTTTCTCAGCGTTCGTGCATGCCATTCTGCAATGTCAAAGTGAACTTGCTCATGTTTCAGCAATTCTTCCGTCCGGGCACCTTCTTTCACCCAAGAACGGTCGATATTGAACATGCAGTCTACTTCGTAAACGGTTTCTTGCACATTAGGTCCTTTCTTTCCATAATTATTGGGATTGATACTGCCCTTGAAGGTGATCCGGTAATCCGTCAAGGCTTTATACGGACTGTCATCGGCGGGAGGGCCCTGGAAATCTTCCCACTTCAGAGGTCTGTTCTCGCTCCATGCGATGGTTTTGCCTTCGTCCTGAAATAAACCAAAAGACATGATAAGGCCCAGAAATACAATAGAAACAACTGATTTGAAATAGTACCTGGTCGAACGCATTTACCTAAAGTTACGAAACTTGACCGCACAGGTTCCATTCCAATACAATTTTACTATTTTTGTGCCCGCCTGTAAAGGCAAAGAATACAGTTACACCACACGGAGAGGTGGGTGAGTGGCTGAAACCAACAGTTTGCTAAACTGTCGTACTGGGAAACCGGTACCGGGGGTTCGAATCCCCCTCTCTCCGCAGTGAAGTAAAAGGCCCTGTTTTGACAGGGCTTTTTTGTTTTCAGGGTAATGACATCCAAGCGCGCTTGAGATGGCAGTACCCTGAAAACAAAAAAGACGACCGCAGCAACGCGGAGGTCGGGCCTTTACTTCACTGCTGGCCCCCTACGCGGGATCAACGGAGCGAAGCGGAGTTAATCCCGTAAAAACTGTGTGAGCAGCAGCATACAGCATACAGTTCGTGGCCGTAAGCTTCCTTGCTCCAAATTGTTTCCAACCCTGCAAGCTGGCTCGTCGCTAAAATGACCCACCGGGTCATTTCTTCACGCTCCGCCCTCCCTGTATGATCACACTGCAGGCCCCCCACCTGGGATCACAGAAAGTAATCCCCCAAAAACAGTGTGAGCATAGAGCAACAGCATACAGGAAAAATCCGTAAGTTCTCATGCTTCGATTTGTGTCTTCTTGTATACTAGAATAAGAAAAGCGGGAGCAGGTTGCTTTATTTAAGTCGTTCTTCCCATGAATTGGGATTCCGGCTGGTATGGAACACACCCAATATCCGGATATTTTCCTTTTCCACAAGGTAATGAATACCGTACGGAAAACGGCTTATGTAGAATATTCTTATTTTCTTATATACGACCTGGCAGGTACGCGGATTGCGGGTGAGACTGAAGAAGGCCGCTTCCAAACAAAGCTCAAAATCTTTACCTAAGCCGTCACGCTGGGTTTCATACCACACAAAGGCATCAAGTATATCAAATCTTGATTCATCAGACAGCCACAGCCGATATCTCACTATTTACCGGAATGTAGATCGCGTTTTACTTCTTCCCAGCTGAAAAACCTGGTTTCTCCTTTTAGGTAGCGATCCAAGCGCTTATCCAGTTCCTTTTTATGGGCCTCACTTAACTCAATATCCTGCGGATTTATGCTATCCCATAGTTTCTCTATCAAGAGGATGCGTTCAGCCACACTCAGTTTCAAAAGGTCTTGTATGGTAATGGTATTACTCATATTTCAAAGTTAACGTATTTTATTCTCGTTCTGTTTCTTTTGTTATTCGATTTTCAGCAACCTCATCGGAGACATTCAAAAGGATATAAACCACCCCCAACCTTTCTATAAACCGGTTCAACTTGTAAAAGATGTAATAGTTTGGAACACGCGCCCGCCCGCTGATGAGCTGGCAAAGCCCTGAAAACAAAAAGCAATGATCCTCCATAGTCCGATACTATGGAGGATCATTGCTTCATGCTGTCCCCAAAACAGCATACATTAAGAGCGTTCAGAAAGAGGAATCACTCAATTGGTCTTCACGACCTTTGTTATAGCATACGTTTTGCCCGTTATGACTTTGACAAAATAGACACCATCCTGATCAGTAGTCATATTAAAAGTCAACCGTTGATCGGAAGAAGAGAACGTCTTCTCATGAACGACCTCTCCCAGCATGTTCACCAACTGCACCTGGCCTCCCTGGCTGCCAGCATTCTTAATCCAAATATGCACGCTACCCTGGTGAACCGGATTCGGGTATACCATCACACTCTTATCGGAAGATTTTTCTTCCTGGCTTACGCAGCCGACCGTAGCTATAACGGTTGAACGGGTGCTGTTACAACCACCCGTCCAGGTAATGTCCCAGTCATAGAAGAAGTACGATCTGCGTTGCTTTCAAAGAGTTCCACATTTTTTCGTCGGTATTCGTGGCTTTTCTCCGGATTGCCTATTCCATGATAATAATACATATTGGCGCCATAGAAAAAGCGCCGTGCGTCAAATGACAAGGCATCTGCCTCCCCCTGCTCAAGTGTTTTTTTGAACTGTTGATATTCCTCCAGGTCACCTTCATTTCGAATCCCCCCCTTCATCTTATGCAAAGCAAATATGTGATCTGACAGTCCCAGATATTCATATTTGTTTTGAAGTTTGGAGATCATATCACTGACCTCCTTATAGTGCTCGGTCATATAATTTGCCAAACCATCGGCAGGGGTTGATTGCAGTGCAAGAATTCTTTCCAGGTCAAGGATATGCAGCAGGTCGTTAAACAGATCATGTGTCGTTGCCAGCTTTTTTCCTTTTTGCAGTTGTTTGCTTCCTTGTTCATAAAGCCCCCTATTGATCAGTATCCGGGCATAGTTGATATACCTTTTTGTCTCGTCCTGGATGGATGCCCTGGCATGAAGGTTATCGAGGTGTACCAGGATCAGATTATACAGATTGTGCTTTTGAGCGGACAGGTATTTGGAAGCTTTACCCAATTCCTTCTTCAACTTCTGCTCATCGTACTCACTCATCTTGTCAAGTGTGTCGAAAAGCAAAACGTAGTTATTTTGATCACCTCCGATCACATGACGTTTTGCGAAGATCTTGAAAGACCTCTTCTCGCTTGACGTCATTGTCTTTATCAACTCCTGTAATTTATCCTGTTTTGCCATGAACCTATGCTTTCCGGATGTTTATCTCCAAATTCATTTAAACAATAAGTTTAGGGGGATTGTTACCTCACTCGTTAACTTCCTTGCTGTTGTTTGCAACGCAGTATTTCGAATAACAGGACTGGACTTAAATAAAGCGCAAATATACTTTATATTGACTTCTGTTCGAAACATTTTACCTGAATACTCTTGAGCTCCCCTTGCTCCTGTTCCTGGCATTAACCTCCTATGAAGGCCGGAAGAAAATTGTAACTGACTTTGATGAGTCACAACTGGTAGGATATGAATTACGTATTTCCAATGCCCGCCACGAGGAAAATCTCCCCGATAGCACGGTCACAGAAGAGGATCTGACCTTGATCATGACCTTTCTGAGATACAAAGAGCGCAATAAACCGGTAGACCGTTAACTTTCGGTTTTTCGCTTCAATTCCTTCGAAACGAACTATTTAATAGTCTGTAAAACAGATTAATACGTATAAATACGTAGGATTAGTTATAGGGATAATAGTTACCTTCGTTGTATAAACTTGATGCACAGTGATCCAATGTATTATCGTTGATGACGAAAAGAAAAACCGGGAGGCGCTAAGCAAAATGCTTGACCAATTTTGCCCGAATGTGAAAGTAGCCGGAGAAGCGGATTGTGTAAACGAAGCCAAAGATTTGGTTAACCAAACCAATCCTGATCTGGTATTTCTTGATGTGGAAATGCCGGGTGACGATGGTTTCTCTTTGCTGGAACAGGTAGATAACCCAAATTTTGAGGTCATATTCACCACCGCGCATGCTGCCTATGCAGTAAAGGCGATAAAATTCGCTGCACTGGACTTTCTTTTGAAGCCTATTAATCTGAGCGAGTTGAGAACGGCGGTTGATAAGGTTGGAAACAAACTGGAGCAAAAACAGGAGAAAGAAGTCAATCCCACAATCGACCTGATCAAAAGCAGTAAGAATGTTAAAGGCTTTGAGTTTTCAAAGATTGCCTTACCAACAGCCGATGGCATTGAGATTTGTGATGTATCCGACATCCTGCGTTGTGAAGCCGACCGATCGTACTGTATTTTTTACTTCAGGGACGGCAACCGGGTGATGGTCTCACGTAGCCTGGGAGAATATGAAGAAATGCTCACCGAGTGCAATTTCTTCAGGGTGCATAAGTCGCATATGGTCAATCTGCAGCACATCAAAAAATACCATAAAGGGCAGGGAGGCTATGTAACGCTGGTAGATGGAACGGAAGTGGAGGTTTCCGCCCGAAAAAAAACGGAACTGATGCAGGTCCTTGCAAAGATAGGGATGTAGAAAGTGCCTGAGATCAAAACATCAGGTAGAGCGCAAGTATCACACCACCAAAAACCACGAGATAAATAACGAAATTTCGAATTCTTTCGCGCTTACGCCTGACGTGCAGAGCTTGCTTGAAGTTTTCGATTTCCTTTTCAGTGGCATCCTTGAACTGTAAGGGGTCACGGTGATTTCCGGCATATCCTTCCAGCAGTTCCTTTCCGCTTTTGCGCTTACCTCTAAGTGCCTTGTTGGCCTTCAGCGAATTGATCATCGCCTGTACCTGGCCACCGAAACTGTGCATCATAGCACTACTTTATAATATACACAGGAGATTCTCAATCAGAGTCACCTTCCTTTAAAAGCACAGAAATATCCTGAATGAGCCGGTCCACGTCCTCCGGGGAAGTACCATCATAATATCCCCGGATCCTTTGTTTGGTATCGATAAGAATAAAATTCTCCGTGTGTATGAAGTCGGCTTCACCACCATCACCCTCTGTGGTAACTGCGAAGTAAGACTTTCTGGCGAGGTCATAGATCTCGGTTTTTTCTCCTGTAAGGAACATCCACTTTTCTACAGAAGCATTTTGTTTCCCGGCGTACTCTGCCAACACAGACACAGAATCTCTCTGAGGCATCACACTATGGGAGATGAACATGACCCGGGGATCATCCTCATAAGCGTCGTACACCCGCTTCATTTGCACGGCCATATCCAGGCATATTCCCTGGCAAGTGGTAAAAAAGAAATCTGCAACATAGACCTTAGACTCCAGGTCTTTTTTAGAGATCGATCGACCTTCCTGGTTTAGCAGCTGAAAATCTTTGATGTGATGATCATGCTGAACATTCCGCACCGATTCGTCAACAAGCTTTGGGTTTACATCTGAAGGATTGAATACCGGAAGTGCTTTCTGACCGGCTTCTACATTGATGAAATACCCGATCGTTACACCTGTCACAAGCACACCAACGAGCCATCCCAACCTTACTTTCTCCGATCTTTTTAACATACAGTTGCAGTTGTGACTTCAAAGTTACCAGAAAAACTTATTTTTGCCT
>JAGQZQ010000094.1 GCA_020435415.1 Flavobacteriales bacterium | reverse complement strand
ACTGATTCCGGAAAGGTAAGGCCACAAAGCCTTTTCAGCAAATCAGGCTGATCTATTGCATAATTTGGGATGAATTTTTCAGATATCCTTCTGCAAGGTGAAATTCATAATTGTGAATTAACAATGGGACCGGGTATGCAGGTTTGCCATGAATTTATAACTTAGCTGTTGCACTGAGAAACGATAAACGATGACTTCAAAAAGAATTTCCGTTGTTCTTATTTGCACCGTGCAGATAAGCGTCTTTATTGCGCTGGCTGCCGGGTGTAAAAATGATGGAGGGCATGAACTTGCATCTGAGGGGGACGAGACTGGTTCAATTGAAACACCTGCTGTTGGTGTAGTTCGCAGTATTGGTGTGGAGGAATTTGCGCAAACCCTTGAACAGAATCCGGGGAAGATCGTCGATGTCCGAACGCCGGAGGAGTTTTCCGGAGGACATCTTCAAGGCGCCATGAATTTCAATGTAAATGCAGATGATTTTATGGCTCTTTGCGAAGCCGGTCTGGATAAAAGCCAACCGGTTTATGTCTATTGTAAATCAGGAGGAAGAAGTGCTACGGCTGCTAACATGCTCAAGGAGGCAGGTTTTTCAAATATCATCAATATGGAAGGTGGTATCACCGCCTGGAAAGATGCCGGGCGGCCGGTGAACCAATAGCAGATGATTGATTTAAGTCATTTTGTATCCTGACAGCTGTCAACCAATCATAAAATTAAAGCACATACCTTGTACAAAAAAATGAACCTATGAGAAATATCCTGGTACCTACTGATTTTTCGGAACATGCGGATTACGCAACAGAAGTAGCTGCACAAATAAGCAAGAAGACGGGTGCGAAGCTGTACATCTTTCACATTATTAACATGCCTGTGCAATCCGACAGTGACAGATTTGTAGAATATTCCAGTATTCCTGAGGGACTTTTTCTGATCAAGCTTGCCGAGAAGAACTTTGCGAAGCTCCTGAAAAAACCATTTATGAAGGGTGTAAAGGCTGTTACAGCAATTGACTTCGCATCGATTTATGATCGGATTACCAAGCTGGCAAAAAAACACCAGATAGATCTTATTGTGATGGGGTCTCATGGAACAAGTGGTTTCAGGGAGGAATTTATCGGGTCTACCACAGAGAAAGTGGCGCGTCTGGCACATTGTCCGGTACTTACCATCAAATCACAGCATAAGAAATTTGAAGTAAAGAACATGGTCTTTGCGTCCAACTTTTACAAGGAAACAGATCATGTGGTGCCTAAGGTACGGCAGTTTGCAGAGATTTACGGATCCAATATTCATTTACTTAAAGTGAATACACCTTATCATTTTGAAACAACCAGGTATGCGACAAAATTGATGGAGGATATGGCTAAAAAGCATAAAATGCATCATTATTCAGTGAACATTTATAACGATGAGCATCTGGAAAGTGGCCTGATCAATTACAGCAATGACATTAACGCGGACCTTATTGTCATGGGTACACATGGTCGAACCGGCCTTTCTCACCTGATTAACGGAAGTTTGGCAGAGGATGTACTCAATCACGCCACGAGACCTGTGCTGACCCTGAAGATTAAGGAGCCCAAGGTGAAATACGGAACGATTGCTCCGATAAAATAAACGCTGCACATGGCCGCCAAGCGAATTCTTATTGTTTCAGATGGTTCTAATTTTTCCAGGAGTGCCCTTCACTTTGCATTCCGATTATTTCCTGAAGTGCCAAGGCCCCGACTGGTAGGGATGTTTATCCAAGACCTCAGTTACCTGAGCATGTTATCTGTTATGGGTACTGACGAACTTTCCAGGCAGCTTAACTTTACATTTGTGGAGGAAGGATTGAAGGCGGGTGAGCGACAGATCGGAGAATTCATTCAGTCATTTGAGTCGGAGTGCCGGCATGAAGGTTTTCCGTACGAGGTCCATTTTGAACAGGGCTCGGCTGCTGCTGAAATCGTACGTGAAAGTAGATTTTCCGACCTGATCATCATCGGTTATCAGACATTCTTTGCCAACGTTGGTGGCGGTCCGGGAGACCACCTGCTGAAGGATGTACTTAAGGATGCATGTTGTCCAATTCTGGTGGTACCGGAAAATACCAACCCGGTTTCGGATGTTATTCTGGCTTACGACGGTAGCCCCTCTTCTGCGCACGCCTTTAAGCAGTTTTCATACCTGATGCCGGAAGACATGTTGTCCAAGCCTTTGCATGTACTTCACGTCGGAAAGAAGCAAGGGGATACCTTGCCGGCTGAAGAGGAAAAAAGTATTCAGGTTCTGGCCGCATCTCATTTTCCGAAGACCAATGTCACCTATCGTTTCGGTGATGTATCAGGCGAGATACAATCCTATGCTTCAGGCCTGGAGCATTCATTGATCGTGATCGGAGCATATGGACGAAGCCTGTTTAGCATGTTATTCCATCCCAGTGCCTCCGAATCTATTCTTCAGTCTGGACAACTACCAGTATTTATCACCCATACATAAATAAGTGGTTGCAAACCGAGCAAATCGGTTGACCAACATCATTCTCTTTCCTGACCAATGTCATGGCTGGCGATCCGGGCATACCCGATCTTTATCATACAAAACAACAACAACTTAAAGTATGAAAAGTCGAATTATAGCTACCCTGATCGTATTGTTTGTTATCCTTGTGCCATTTCGAATAGCCTTTATTAATGCCTCATTAGACTCCCAATTACTCAATGCCGGCATGATGATTCTGACGATACTTCTTTCAATGGCAGCGGTTGTCATAGGTTCATACCAGCTGTTTGACAAAGGGGGAAGTCAAAGTTCGACGCATTAATCCAAGTACAAGCAACCGGTTCATCGAACGAACTCTTTGTTCCGACCAATCCTGTCCTGATTCATGGTGGACCGGTTGCTTGCTTTTCCTCCTTCCCTAGTGTTCCAAATTTTATAGATTTACGCCCAACATGGGCGGAAAGCGTTTGTTAAAGTTGTTTTTGGGGCCGGTACTTGGCTTTATTGCGGCGATGTTGCTCTCATCGTACGGGCATCCGCCATTGATGTCCCGTATGGCTTTTGTGGCTGTTTGGATGGCAGCCTGGTGGATTACGGAAGCCGTGAACATCTTTTTTACCGCACTCCTTCCCCTGGTTCTGTTCCCTGTTTTGGGTATTATGGGCATGAAGGAAGTGGCACCAAGTTATACCAACGAGATCATCTTTTTATTCGTTGGTGGATTCCTCATCGCCTTTACGCTGGAGAAATGGAATCTTCATAAAAGGATTGCGCTCTATCTTTTACTACGCATTGGAAAAACGCCGGCAACAGTGCTGCTGGGGTTTATGATTGCAAGTTTTTTTCTTTCCATGTGGATTGTGAATACAGCCACCACTATGATGTTATTACCTGCGGTGCTTGCGGTGGTCAAACAACTGGAGGATCAAAGGAAGAAAAAGGAACCGGCACTGGCGACCGCATTACTCCTGGGGTTAGCGTATTCTTCTTCAATCGGCGGCACGGCTACCATTATCGGAACTGCGCCGAATATGGTATTCATGGGTTTCTTTAATGATCACTTCAAGAACCTTCCTGCCATTAATTTCACCAACTGGATTTTGTACAGTTTGCCGGTAGCGGTGCTCTTTCTTATTTGCTGCTACCTTGTGTTGAAAAAGCGATTTCTTAAAGACATCGGCAATGCCCCCATCGATCTGGTGGAATGTGATCGTGAGTACAAACAACTTGGCCCGATGTCCTATGAGGAAAGGGCGATTACGATCGTATTCATTCTGACTGTCATACTCTGGTTCTTTCGGCAAGACATTGTTTTAGGCAACATCACTATTCCCGGGTGGTCCGGCATTTTGCCACATCCTGAATATTTCAAAGATAGCACAGTGGCGATGTTAAGTGCGTGCATTTTATACCTGATTCCATCCCGCAGTGCAACAGGAACGGGTTTGCTTACATGGGATCAGGTGCAGCGCATTCCCGTTGGGATCATATTTTTGTTCGGAGGTGGTTTTGCGTTGGCTGCCGGGATAACGTCCAGCGGATTGTCCGACTGGATTGCCTCAGGTTTATCCGGTTTGCAAGGAGTTCCACCGTGGTTGGTTGTGCTCACGTTGTGTGTGTTTATGACATTTTTCACAGAACTGACCTCCAATACAGCATCAACATATTTACTTTTGCCGATGGTGATGGGGATCACATTGCAGTTCACAGAGAATCCCTTGCTGTTTATGGTGCCGGTGGTATTATCCGCCTCGTATGCATTTATGCTTCCGGTCGCTACACCTCCTAACACCATTGTTTTCGGAAGTGAGCGGGTTTCTATGAAAGACATGATAAAAACAGGACTTATTTTGAACCTCATTGGAGTGGCCATTAATATGCTGGGTATTTATACACTGGCCAGGTGGCTTTGGGATATGTGATATGAACCGATACCGATTTTATCAACCGACGCTTGGACAGGAGATATACTTCCTGAGCCCTGAAGAATCACATCATGCAGTTCGTGTAATGCGCCTTCAGGAAGGTGACTTTATGGAAGTTGTGGATGGTCTTGGAAGGATGGCTCAGGCCAGACTGAAAACGGTTGACCATCAATGTTGCCAGTTCACCGTTGAAGGATGGGTACGGGAAGACCAACCGAATGCTACATTGCACATCGGAATGGCCCCACCTAAGAATATAGATCGGTTTGAATGGTTTCTGGAAAAGGCAACGGAAACCGGAGTGCACGAGATCACTCCTGTGATCTGCGAACGATCGGAACGTAAAAAGTTAAGAATGGATCGCCTTCAGAAAATCCTGATCAGCGCTATGAAGCAATCCCAACGATTGTATATTCCAAAGCTGAACGAACCTGTAGTGTTTGATCAGTTCATATCGGGTTTGTCAGATCATCCGCTTTTTATGGCCCATGCTTCTAAACAGTTTAAGCCGGAAGGCATGTTGCGTGATCAGTTGAAAGAGGGAATATCTGTAACGGTCTTGATCGGGCCGGAAGGTGATTTCACTTTAAGGGAGATTGAATTGGCGAAGCAACAAAATGCAAAGCTGGTTTATCTTGGGCCACGGAGATTAAGAACGGAAACCGCAGGGTTGGTTGCTACTGTGTGTTTTTCCCTATTGAATGACCAGATGGATTGAGCAATGCCTGTTCAAACGTCAAAACGGCGGAAACCAGCGTTTGTTGAAGCTGACTGTCTGTTATGACATGGTTATGAAAATTTTCGTTGAAAGACGGGACACTCAGATGTGAGATGATCTGTGCGTCATGTCTGGGGAAACGTGTCAGTGCGGCTTCCATCACATTCGCTCCTCCTCTTGCCCCTGTGGACGTACTGAGCAGCAACATGGGTTTTCTTCTCCATACTTTGACCTGAATGCGGGATAACCAATCAAACAGATTTTTAAATGCAGCGGTATATGATCCGTTATGCTCGGCGAGAGATAAGATATACCCATCATGTGATTCAAGCAAAGCATCAAAATCCTTTGCTTTCTTGGGATAGCCACTTTCTTTTTCTCTGTCCACCGAGAATACCGGTAGCTCAAAGTCATTCAAATCAACATCTGTAAAAGGCGTTTTCCCAAGAAACGACGCGGCATACAAGGCAAGTTGTTTGTTGATGGATTGCCGGCTATTGCTTCCGGCAAATACGAGCACCTTTTTCATGGAATGGGCTTGGGGATAGTTTGTTTAACTAAGGTAACAAACATTCCTGCCAATCATCGAATGTCTGCTGGATTGCTATGACGCATCAAATGCCATCAGGGTCCGCCTGATGATTTCTATGCACTCGGATAGTTGATCTTCGGTGATGACCAGTGGTGGTGCAAATCGAATCTTATCCCCATGTGTTGGTTTGGCAAGGAGGCCATTTTCCTTTAACATGGAACACAGATCCCAGGCAGTTTTTCCTTTAGGATGCTTGATCACGATTGCATTAAGCAGCCCTTTGCCGCGCACTTCCTGAACAGAAACAGACTCCATTGATCTGAGTTCGTTTCGGAGGATCTCTCCTAGCTTTTGTGCATTTTCGGCAAGCTTCTCGTCTTTTAGAACCTGCAACGCAGCCATGGCCACATGGCATGCAATGGGGTTTCCGCCGAAGGTTGAACCGTGTTCACCGGGTTGGATACAGAGCATAATATCATTGTCGGCCAACACCGCAGACACCGGATAAACACCACCGGAAAGGGCTTTTCCAAGAATCAGCACATCGGGTCTGACATTTTCATGGTCGCAGGCCAGCATTTTTCCGGTACGGGCCAGGCCGGTCTGAACTTCGTCCGCAATAAACAGTACACCGGCTTTTTTACACAGTGCGTGGGCACTGGAGAGATATCCTTCATCCGGAACAAATACACCTGCCTCCCCTTGAATGGGCTCCACAAGTAAGCCTGCCACATGCGGATCCTTTAGGGCATTCTCCAAAGCTGGAATGTCGTTGTAGGGAATCACTTTAAATCCCGGAGCATATGGACCGAACTGACTTCTGGCTTCCTCGTCAGTGGATGCGGAAACCACGGCAACCGTTCGGCCGTGAAAGTTATTCTCGCATACCAGTATGATCGCCTTGTCGGCCGGTATGTTCTTTTTGGTATATCCCCATTTACGGCAAAGCTTGATGGCAGTCTCAACTGCCTCCACTCCTGAATTTATCGGTAAGACCTTATCATAGTTAAAATAGGAAGTGACAAACTGTTCATACATTCCCAGTGCACTGTTGTAAAATGCCCTTGAAGTAAGGGTGAGTTTCTTTGCTTGCGTGATCATCGCATCCACAATACGGGGGTGGCAATGTCCCTGGTTAACTGCGGAGTAAGCAGAAAGAAAGTCGAAATACCTTTTGCCTTCTACATCCCATACATAAACCCCTTCTCCCCTGTCCAATACAACAGGAAGCGGATGATAGTTGTGGGCTCCATAAGTATCTTCCAGTTTTATGGCATCTTCTGTAGTAAGGGTAGCATTCATAATCATCGAGAATTAAATATCGTGCATTGCAAAAGTAATCAATTGAACAGAAGGTGATTGCAAATTTTCCTTTCAAACGTGCGTTTCATATAAGGGAAGAAGGGCCTTGCGTTTATGAATATTTAGCATACTATCAAGAGGTTAGGCTTATGGGAGTTATAAGGGGAGTTGCGGATGAAGATGGTTAAATCCAGGATGATAAATGGGCGGGAGCTCGGTAAATTGTCCCTATTATAGCAGATGACCGTTATGAGAATTTATAGCTGGAAATATGATGCTTAACTATCTCAAAAGTGAACTATACGATAGCTCAATAGATACAATTTGGAGGGAATATTACATTATTAAGTCGGGTATAACGCATAAACTGTTTAGAAACTAACACTGATTTATGAATTGACCCTGTTGTCGTCCAGCCAATGGTAATACATTTGCCCAGTGGATATTTCAAAATGGTCGGGTAGTATGGTCACCTTCGTTTTATTTACCCGGTCAAAGTGAAGTAACTCCGGAGAGAGAATCAAAAGGTTGCCCTCCAAGTACCCTATCTCTCTCTGGAGTTTTTCATTAACATTCCGGAAGATTCACAGGAATACGGGATGCGAGTCCCGCTTCCGATGTTTCCTTGTATTTATGGCTCATATCCTGTGCCGTTTCCCACATTGTTTTTACTACATCATCCAATGAAAGTTTTGCGGTTGCCGGATCGGAATATAACGCGATATTACAGGCTGTTATAGCTTTCATTGCACCCATGGTATTACGCTCTATGCAGGGTACCTGAACCAAGCCTCCAATGGGATCACAGGTAAGTCCCAGGTGATGCTCCATGGCTATCTCAGCTGCCATCAGAACCTGCTTTGGTTTCCCGCCAAACCTTTCACACAGTGCACCGGCAGCCATCGCGCTGGCCACGCCAATTTCTGCCTGACATCCTCCCATAGCAGCTGAAATGGTGGCTCCTTTTTTAAATATGCTTCCTATTTCACCGGCCGTTAACAAAAACTTGATGATATCATCGTTGCCCTCATTCCTGCAAAATATATTGTAATACATCAAAACTGCAGGGATCACGCCTGCGGCACCATTGGTGGGAGAGGTAACGACACGGCCAAACGACGCATTTTCTTCATTCACGGCCAGTGCAAAGCAGGAAACCCAGTTCATGGTTCTTCGAAAAGTGTTTTCGCCCTTTCTGATTTGCTCCTTCCACTCCTCCAAGGTATTGTAGCTGGCTCCTTTCATCAGCATTTCATCCAGGTCATAGGCTCTGCGCTGTACATCAAGACCACCCGGAAGTTTTCCGGTCTTATGGCATCCCCGGTAGATACAATCCTGCATGGCTTGCCAAATGGTAAGCAAACCTTCCCGGATTTGTGCCTCCGGTTTCCAGCAGATCTCGTTTTTCAAAACGACCTCCCAAACGGACATCCCCTCCTGCTTGCAATGATCCAACAGGTCTGAAGCGTTTTCGATGTTGTACCGGAGTTTCACGGCGTTGGTGTCCGGCTCTTCATTTTCTTTTACCACAAATCCTCCCCCAATGGAATAGTATACCTCGTTCTGTTTGGTGCCGTCAGCAAAGGTCACTTCGAACTCCATGGCATTTGAATGAAAGGGCAGTTGCTTGTCGAAATGATACAGTATGCATGTTCCGGGATCAAAAGGAAACGCCCTCCTTCCGGAAAGCATAAGTTGCTTTTGTTCGCGGGTCTGTACAACAATTTTGTCGGCCCGGTCTGCCGATATTTTAGCCGGATCCTCACCACTGAGACCTAACATAATGGCCCTGCCGGTGCCGTGTCCTTTGCCGGTCTTTGCGAGGGAACCATATAGGTGAACTGTAATAGCCGTCACCTCGTCCAACTTTTGTTCGATGCTATCTAACATTCTCAAACAAGCTTTCCATGGCCCCATGGTATGTGAACTGGATGGTCCAATTCCAATCTTAAACATGTCAAATACACTGATCTGCTCCATTCCTACATTATTTTCAGTAAAGGTAAAGGTGTTGGCGGTATTCTTCAAAGTAAAAAGCAGAAAGAGAAAAGTATTTGAAAAGTATATGACAGAGGTCAAAGCGTCCTGTTACTGATGTGGTTTCCCAAGATTTCACAAGAAAAGATAGGTGGATAAACAGGATTACCTGGCGGTGATCCTGGGGGGGAGTGACAAAAGCAAAGCCCTCCTCACGTCGGACTTCCTTTTCTTGAAGTTCCATACAGGAAAAAGACAGGCAGATAAGAAGGATTACCTCACGGTGATCCTTGGAGGGGAGTGACAAAAGCAAAGCCCTCCTGGCGTCGGACTTCCTTTTTTCTTAAGTCGCTTACACGAAAAAGCAAGCTTTTTGTGTGCGCTCCTTAAGAAAAAAGCCATCTCATTCAAGATGGCTTTCTTTTGTCGGGGTGGCAGGATTCGAACCTGCGGCCTCCTGCTCCCAAAGCAGGCGCGATACCGGGCTACGCTACACCCCGATTATTTCGGGGCGCAAGATAATACAATTGATCCAATTATTAAGCTGAAAGAATATATCTGTTGTTGGTATTCTTGCCGAACCTTTCATTTTGCTCCCGTCCGAAGGTCAATGTAAGTGATGCAAATCATCGCTGATATTGAGGCCAATCAACACTTTTGGGTTATATGTAAACTACATTCGATATCAGCTAACCAAGTAAATCAACAAACAAAACCTATTGTTATGAATAACAGACAGCAAAAGAAAATTCAGCAAAACTGGAATCAGGTCAAAGATCAGTTCCAAAATAAATATGCAGACCTAACTGAGAATGACCTGAATTATGTCAAAGGCCAGGAGGAAGAGTTGATAGGTAGGATCCAGCAGCGTACCGGAGATTCCCGTGAGAAGATAGAAAGGCTTATTGACCAGGCCTGATCTTCCCCGAGTAATTTGGAAAGAGCCGGGAATTTCCCGGCTCTTTTTTTATTCAAGCAATCCGTATCCAGTCATTTTATTGTAAAGCGTCTTTCGGTCGATCCCAAGTTGTTCGGCTGTTCTGGATTTGTTATAGCTGTTCAATTTCAATACTCTGAGGATGGCCTCTTTCTCAGCAGCCTCTACAATGGATTTCAAATCGGTAATTTGCTCGGACGTCAGACCGGCTGCATCGGAAATAGCCAATAACTCGGGATGACATATTTCTTCCGGAAGGCAGCCGGGGTGGACCTCATCAGTATTGCATAACAGGATCGCTCTTTTAACAACATTCTTTAGCTCTCTCAGGTTACCTGGCCACGGGTAAGCCTTAAGTTTTTGGATAACATCAGCCTGGAAACCGCTGACATTTTTTCGGAGTGAGTCGTTTGATAGCAATCTGAAGTGATCGGCGTATACCATGATGTCTTCCTTTCGGTCTCTGAGTGGTGGAATCTCTATGGTAAATTCATTCAACCTGAAGTAAAGGTCCTCTCGGAACTTTCCATCCTTAACCGCGTTTCGTAGATTTTCATTGGTTGCTACCAGTAGTCGAATGTCCACTTCAATATCCTGTGTGTCGCCAATGCGCCGGACCTTTCGCTCCTGAATAGCTCTCAACACTTTCATTTGGTTGTCATACGATAAGTTGCCAATTTCGTCAAGGAAAAGCGTTCCTTTGTTGGCCACTTCAAATTGACCTTCCTTATCCATGAAAGCACCGGTAAAGGCACCCTTCTTATGACCGAAAAGCTCGCTTCCTGCCACTTCATCCGGAAGAGCGCCACAATCAATGGTTACAAACGCTTTGTCATGTCTTTCGCTGCTGGCATGAATCATTCGTGCTACATATTCTTTACCTGTCCCGCTTTCACCTAAAATAACCACGGACATATCAGTTGTGGCGATCAGATTAATATCCTTGCTTAGTTTTCTTGCAGCGTCGCCCTTTCCTTCAATAAACCTGAAGGTTGAATTCATATTGATACCGGATCTTGACTTTTTGGAAGCCACACCACCGGCTTCATTATTGGAGGTCTTTTTTTCTTCAATTGCCTTATTGATTAGTTCCAGAATCATTTCCGGGTAAATCGGTTTGGTAACGTAGTTGAACGCGCCGAACTTGATCACTTCTACTGCCGCTTTGATATCGGAATAACCGGTAATGATGATCACCTGGGTGTCTCTGTTTATTTTTTTGAAGCGATAAATACCTAATTTTCTGTGATTTCGCCGTTGTAATCCGTCGGAATGGTTGGGGTAAAAGCATTGTGGAGGAATCCGATAAATTCTGACCGGATACAAAAAAAGCGCTACTCAATTGAGTGCGCTTTTTTCAAGTGTAACGATAGGATTACTTCGTGATCCTGTATTATCCGTGCAATGGATCAAAACCATGCGGCCCCGCTATCGCGTGTCCTGCCATATTTTGTAAACCTGATTTTTGGGAAGGATTACTTCGTGATCCTGTATTATCCGTGCAGTGGATCGGAACAATGCGGCCCCGCTATAGCGTGTACTGGTGTATTTTGTAAACCTGATTTTGGAAAAGGATTACTTCGTGATCCTGCATTATCCGTGCAGTGGATCAAAACAATGCAATGTTCCGTTTCACTTCACATTGAGCTGAATTCCGCTTCAGAAAACCTCAAGCAAGCTTGATTTTTCTTTCACTCCTTTCAGCCTGCCATTGTTTTGATCATCAAGTGATCGCGACAGGATTCGAACCTGTGACCGTTCCGGTCAGAAGACCGGAATGCTCTATCCAACTGAGCTACGTTATGGAAAATTAAATGCGTGATCTTAAACCCGACGCTTATTACTAGTACTGGCAACGGTTTTTCACTTTAGCGATAGTGCTTCAGCGCAAACCCCTTTTCTTTGATCACCAAGTGAACCCGACAGGACAATTGTCGAACCAATATGACGAAGATTTGAAGAAAATTATTGAACTGAGTGAGTACCTGAAAGCCGCTTGACTTTGGATAAAAGGGATCTTTTCTTGATTCAACTTTAAGCCAAAAAACTAAAAGAATTGGCTTAAAGTTGATACCCTGTTTTATTACCTTTCCTGTGTAGAAAGGGAACCTATTTAGTACCCCTTTTCACACAAAGGATATGGATTATTATGTTACGTATGGAGAAATAGCCCCTAAAAAGGATTATTTCTCTGTATAGAAAGAAACCTTGAGTGTTTTATATCTGCACGGTGACTACTACTTTGGCAACTTTTGCTCTTGTATCGTCAATAGATAGTTTGAAATAGGGAGGGTTTGAAATAACAATATCAAACCGCTCAACTGGTTCACAATAAATATGTCTGTATAGAAGAAGAGTTTTCTATGGATGCAATTCTTAGCCATAATTTCAACAAAATTGGCTTAAAGTTGCCCCCAATTTGTTACCTCTCCCTGTAAAGAAATATACCTTGAAAGGAGTTATTCTTTCTAATGTTAGTCAGTATTTCGATTAGATGAGAAATG
>JAGQZQ010000093.1 GCA_020435415.1 Flavobacteriales bacterium | reverse complement strand
CTGCCCCTGTTTTACATACTTGAACCACTCCTGGGGAACCATGGTCTGTGGCTGGCATTCTGCTTTTTTATGATTGCACGCGGTGCCGGACTTTGGGTAGCTTTCAGGAGAATGGTTTTATAAATTAGCAACTCCCTCAAGTATCATGGAGATTTCTTAGTAAGATACTTCAAACAGTATCCATTTTGCAGCCAATTGACAAGATGAGGTATTGACATTCAAAGACACTAAAAACATCCAAAGGTAATATCCTGTTGGGCACGTTATTTAGTTTTCAAATCCCCCGCTTCTTTCCTGAAATAGGTCCTTGTAAAATCGAATGTGCGAAGAATATTGGGCCTGCAATTCATGAGAGACGCACGTATCAGCGTAAACTCAATGCGATAGCTTAATGGGATGGCAGCCACATCATCCAGCAACAACTGGTCTGCCTGCCGGTATAGTTCCATGCGCTTCTTGTTATCAATCTCGGCATTCGCCTTTTCATAAAGGGCATCAAACTCCGGGTTTTTATACCTGCATGGATTGATATCCACCTCCACACTCAGGTCACTCGTAACGGGTGCGCCGTAGAACAGGGACAGGAATGATTCGGGGTCGGGATAGTCGGCCGCCCATCCCATTCTGAACAACGGGACAAATCCGCCATACACGCGTGGTATCAGTTCCTGGAACGGCATGATCACGAGATCTACATGCACGTTCAGGTTTTTCTGAAGCATATCCTGAACAGCCTCCCCCATCTTCTCATGGCCTTCCGGAAACATCATCTCGATAGAAGGAAATCCTTTTCCATTGGGGTATCCCGCCTTTGCCAACAACTTTTTGGCCATGTCGGGATCATAGGAGACCGGACGGATTTTGGTTGCATCGTAGCCGCTGATGGTCGGCGGAACCACACCATACTCGCCAGGCGCAGCGAGTCCGTCGAACATATACAAGGCCAGGTTCTTTATATCAATGGCCATGGCAAAGGCCCTACGAACATCACGGTTCCGGAACATATCCATCTGATGTTGAAAACCAATGAAGGTGGTGCTGAGTACCGTGCTCTCCATCAATCGGAATTTTCTTTTGGGATTTCCCGACAGGAACTTCTCTGCGGTTTGCCTCCCTGCGGAACTCACAATGTCGAGCTTATCGTTCTGCAGATCGGCCAGCTCGTTCTGTGAAGGATTAAAGGTGTACACCACGCCATCCAGGTAAGGCAGCGCATTGCCCTCATCGTCCATCTTCCAATAATTGCCGTTGCGGATAAGCGTCACATGCTCCCCCGGCAATACTTTACTTACCTTGAAAGGACCGGTTCCCACCGCATGATCATCGAGGTGTTCCACCCCGTATTTTTTCACCGCCTCCCGTGGGTAAATAAACAGGAACGGGGCACCCAGTATATTCAGAAAGCCAGCGTATGGTTTGTTCAGGATAATCTCGATCGTATTCTCGTCGACCACATGCACACCGGCAACACTGTCTACCAGACCATCCCCCCGATCACGTGATTCATAGTACTCCGTGGCCCCTTTGATGCGGTCCTTCAGGATCCAGAATGCATCGTTTTGCGGACCCGGTTCACAAACCTGATGCAAACAATACGCCACATCAGATGCCTTGAATTCACGCCCCTTACCTCCCGGAAAGCACGGGTCATCATGGAAATAAATATTCTTCCTCAGATGAAAAACAAACCTTGTTGCGCTGTCCAGTATTTCCCATCTTTCCGCCAGGCAGGGTTCAACCATGCTGCCGCTACCTGAGAAACTGACCAGGTTCTCCATGACATTTCTGAGGATCTGATACGATCCGTTGTCTGAAGCATTCGGTGGATAGAGGCTGGCAAAACCAAACTCAATATTGCGGCGCACCACCCCACCATACTTCTCGGACTTCTGATTTTCAACCACTACCTCTGTATCCTTCCGGTTACCACAGGATACAACCACACAAAGGAGCCATCCGAAGATCAGGTATGTTACAGTCCGCTTCATTCTTAATTCTTCATTCTTAATTCTTAGCTTCATTCTTCACGTGCAATGTATGCTTCGCTGAAATCGAATTTCGTATTAAGCCCATGAAAGTTTTTGATATCGGATCGCATCAGGGATATATATGATCCATAGTACAACGGAATGGCGGCCACATCCTCCATTAACAGGCTATCCGCTCTGGCATACAGAAGGGACCTCCTGGTAATGTCCGTTTCCCGGTAGGCCTCATCCAGCAACATATCAAACAATGGGTTTACATATCTGCACGGATTCACATCGGTACTCACAGAAGGATTCAAAGGAACATTGGCGCCATAGAACAAATTCAGGAATGTCTCCGGATCGGGGTAATCCGCCACCCACCCTATTCTGAACATGGGCACATAACCGCCGTATGCTTTTTTAATCATGTCCTGAAACGGGACCAGCACCAGTTCCGTCCGGATACCAACATTCTCGAGCATTTTATGCAGGGATTCCCCGAAACGTGCAAACAGTCGCTCAAAGGCCATCTGAAACACAGGTAAACCCTTACCATCCGGATAACCTGCTTCTTTCAGCAACTGCCTGGCACTGTCAGGATCAAACGCGTATCCCGTCACCTTATCATAGGGAAACTTTTCGAAGCCATGCGGAACCACTCCTTTATCTGCAACCATGCTGCCCTCTGGCAACAACTTGTTAAGCTCATCCCTGTCGATAGCCATGGCTATGGCTCTCCTTACCCTTACGTCCTTGAGAACCGGATCTTTGTGTTGAAGCCCGAGAAAAGACATGGATAACTGTAAATTGTTTAATGCCTTGAAACGTTTTTTTTCGGTTTTGGACATCAACTGATTCACCTGGTCCTGATTTGAGTGAAAGATGATGGACAGCCTGCCTTTTTCCAATTCTTCCAACTCATTCATACCGGGATCAAATGACAGAGCAAGGGCGTCCAGCTTAGGTAGGCGGTTGCCCTCATTATCCTTTCGCCAATAGTTCGGATTTCCGATCATCACCACATATTCGGCCGGCTTTACCTCCTTGATCATAAATGGTCCGGTTCCCACGGGATGTTCATCGATATGATCCGGTCCGTATTTGGTAACCGCTTCATGCGGATAAACAAAAGTATATTGGGTGGTCAGAATACTAAGAAACACACTGTAAGGTTGGGTTAAGGTCACCTCCAGTGTGTATTTATCAATGACGCGGATTCCTGAGACACTGTTTACTTTACCATCACCCGCCTCTTTCGACATGTAGTACTCTTTGCTTCCCAGAATCTTATCATTGATAATCCAGAATGCATCATTGTTATCTCCGGGCTTGCACAACTGAGTGAGGCAGAATTCAAAATCCGAGGCTGTCACTTCCCTGCCTTTTCCGTCCGGGAAACAGGCGTCATCATGAAAATAGACACCCTTACGGATGTGAAATATGTAACGAATACCATTGTCGATCACATTCCAGCTTTCAGCCAGGGAAGGCAACAAGGCCTGTGTGGCATCATTATAGGTAATCAAGCCTTCCATCATATTGGCCAATACAACATAGGACACATTGTCCGTGGCCATCAACGGATACAAGCTTCTATAGCTCTCCTTGAAATTCATGCTGATCACATCCTGTGGCCGTTCCGCACCCCCCAACTCTTCCTGCTTACCGGGCGACACACATGCCTGCAAAAGCATCAAACCGCTTAAAACAAACAAAACAGAAACCTTGGTGTACAAATTCATGGCAGCGAGAACTTACGTATTATACTGCAAACACATTCGTTGGTTACACAACACTAATGGCAATTTTTCCTGATCAGTTCGTATACATTGATATTACCCAACTCTCCTGATTTACTCCAATCCAGACAGCCCCCTTCTTTATCTCCGTTATAAATTTTTGCGCTTCCTCTTTGCAGCCAGGCTTCCGCATCTTTAGGGCTTAACTTGATCACCATGTCAAAATCCCGGATAGCCTGATCGTACTTTTTCAATTGCATCCATGTTACCGCACGGTCAAAATATGCATTGACATACTTTTCATCCAGGGCAATTGCCCTTTTAAAATCTTCCATAGCTCCCCGGTAATCCTGCAGAATGGCTTTTACTTTTCCCCGGTTCTTGTAAGCCCTGCTGTGGGTTGAATCTATCTCAATAGCCCTATTGAAAGATTGCATGGCGGATTTGGTATTGCTCAATTTGAGATAGATCACTCCCAGTTCGTAATGCGCCTCCGTCAAGGTACTATCGTGAGAAATGGCTCCGGACAGATCCTCTATGGCACCATCCAGATCTTCTTTTAAAATCTTTTCCCGGCCTTTTTCGAGCAAGTGTTCAGCCTTTTTGCTTTGTGCAAACAACGACCCGGAAATAAGGAGAAAAAGGAATCCTGCAGCAAGTGGTCTCATGGAATTAAAGATAAATTATTTTAAGAAGAATTTCTTCGAGAACAAGCATTTATAGCTCTTCCTGGTTTCGAAACAAAATCTTTCCACACGCCATCACCACCTTCCTGGCAAATACTGTACATCTTCATAGTCAGCTATTCAAAAGTCAAATGCGATCATTCACACCTAAACATGGTGGCATCTGTTTCAATCACAGGTCCACCGACTTTGGATCTTCAATCACAAATTTGAGTATTGAAATTTGTTAATCTGATAAATATCGCCTTATATTTGGGCCAGAGTGTAGTAGTATCCGGCATTAGCCAATTTCAGATTTTCTTTTCTTAGTTATTCACGGCCATGTGTGGTGCATGGTTCGAATGCTTGGTACTGCCCTAAACCAACATCGAATGAATACAAAGGCGCAATGCATTTTTGCATTTACCGCTTGGTTGCTGTGCACAACAGCATTCACAACCAACGGCCAAAACACATCATCCCCGGACAGAACAGATTCACCGGCAGCCCATCCGCGGGCATGGACGGTCACTGACCCGTTTTCTGCGGAAGTGTTTATAGAAAACAACGGGCAGTTTGACCAACCCGACGGACAGCCGCTGAAAGATGTACGATTTGCAATCAATAACCAGGGACTCAAGGTGTACTTCACCCCTTCCGGTTTCAGCTACCATGTGATCAATATCGTACCCAAACCGCGATATAACAGCCCGGAAGAACGGCATGAAATTCTGGAGGAAGTCGAACACCATATCCGCAAGCATGGCAAGGTTGATGCAAGCCTGAGCCGGTTCTTTGACGACAAATCAGCCTACGTTCATATTGAATGGGTCAATGCGAACCCGGAAGCAAAAGTGGAAGTTACCGGGATGGTTCCGGACAATTATTCATACAGCGTCCCCCGGCAGGAAGCCGCAAACAAATCAGTCATTGCACGGGCCTATCAAAAGTTGGTCTACAGAAATATTTACCCGCACATTGATGTTGAATTCTATTTCCCTGCAAAGAATTCATCAAAAGAGCTGGGGGTAAAATACAATGTCATCGTTCATCCCGGTGGAGATCTTTCCCGGGTGAAGATGAAATACAGCGGCATGGAAAGTATTGCTGTGGACGAACAGGGAAATATCATCGCCCACATTGCAGACGGGAAGATCACGGACCATGCGCCCGATCTCGCCTATGTAGATCATAAAGGCCAACCGGTCCGCGCTTCATTCAAACTGGATGGCACAACGGTATCATTCAAGGTTCCTGATTACGACAAGACGAAAAAACTGGTCATCGACCCCTTCACTTCCGTCTGGAGCATAAGCCCCGGCTTTACAACAGCCAACGACGGCTATACCATACGGTTGGATTTCAACCACAACGTGTATGTAATGGGCGGCGGTGTTTCCAACGGAGGCTTTGTTCCTTCCTACAACTACCAGGTTAAAAAATTCAATACGGCCGGCGTCCTTCAGTGGACCGCCACCGGTCTGGCATCTACCAACCTCGGTGCCTACGGAGATATGATCGTACTTCGCGGAGGGAAGGTGATCGTGGGTATGGGCATCGGCGCCGGGAACACGGGGTATATTCTTGCCACCGCCAACGGCGCCATCACCACCAGAAATGTACCTAATGTCAACGAATTCGGCTGGCGCCTGTATTACAACCAGGTGGTAGATAACGGCGTGCTCTGGGCAGGTGGCGGAAGCAATAACGGCTCACATCTTATCCGGACCGATACATCCCTGACCACCGGAACGATCTATTGCCCCTGGGGAACAGCAGGAAACACCGAAGACATTTGCTACCTGACACAGGACAAAGCCAGTCAGTTTGTTTACATCACCAATTCCACCAACTCCAACCCGAATTCGTCTGCCACCGCACCCAAGTTCTGTAAATCTTCAGTGGCCACACCGGGGACAGCCATATGGAAGGTCAATGAACCCACCAACATGATGGAGCTGGGGCAAGGGTCATTCATCAACGGTGGTGCCGCAGGATTTGCCGGAGGATGGTCCACAGGTGTAAACGGCATGGTCATTTGCAACGACCGCATATATACTTACAATGGTAACGACCTGAGGGCATATGACCCTGCCACCGGGAATATGATCACCAGTGTGACCGTTGGCGGAACTCTGGATAAGTTCTCAGGACTTGATGTGGATAGCTGTTGCCGGGTATATGTGGGGCTAAACGGCGTTGTGAAGAGGTACAGTTCAAACCTGGTTTTCGATGCTTCATTCCCGGTGACCAATAGCGTGTATGACCTGAAGTTTGATCCGCTGGACGATGATTATTTGTATGTAACCGGAAAAGGTTTTGTACAAAAACTGCTACGGAATACCTGCCCTACCTGTATCGATACAGCCAGTACACCGGTGCAGGGATGTGTGTTGGGAACCGGCACGGTAACCGTGACAGACCCCAGCGGTACACAACCCTATACTTATTTATGGAGCAATGGAAAAACAACCCAAACCATTACGGGCCTGGATCCGGGACAGTACATTGTCACCGTCACAGACAGCGATCCGGTATGTCCGCTCCAATGGATTGATACGGTCATTGTGAATGGGGTATACATCCCATGTGGCCCGAGGGTGACCCTCACCGCCACTCCCGATACGATATGTCTCGGTTTCTGCACCGATCTGGAAGCCACCACCACGGACGGCACCGAACCATACACCTATGCATGGAATCCTAACATCGGAACAGGCGGCGGACCGCATAATGTTTGCCCGGCAACAACAACAAGATACTACGTTACCGTCACTGACAACGACGGAAATTCAGACACCGCTTCCGTACTGGTCGTCGTCCACGACCCTCCATCCCTCGTAACAAGTACCATCCCACCAACATGTGATGGTCTGTGTGACGGGACCGGTACGGTCACATCTACCGGCAATGGCCCCTTCACTTACCAATGGGACGATGCCAACAGCCAAAACACATCTTCCGCAACAGGGTTATGTGTGGGTACTTATCATGTCACCGTTACGGACAGTTTTGGTTGTACCGACAGCACATCTGTTACGCTCACATCACCTCCTGCCATGACCCTGACAACGGACTCTACCGATCAGTCATGCTTCGGCACCTGCGATGGCGCCACCACCGTGACCGCATCCGGAGGCTCATCGCCGTACCAATATCAGTGGAACGATGGTTCCTCACAAGCCACTGCGACCGCCACAGGTTTGTGTTCAGGCTCTTATGATGTCACGGTTACCGATGCGAATGGTTGCACCGCCATCACATCGGTTTCCGTGAATGAGCCGCTACGCATTACATCATCCATGGATTCCACGGATACCGATTGCGGTTCAGCAACAGGTACGGGAACAGTTACCGCTTCAGGCGGCACAGGTAACTTCACCTATGTGTGGAGCGACCCTTCCTCCCAAACCACAGCAACGGCAACCGGCCTCGGCATTGGCACATACACCGTGACCATCATGGATGCGAACGGATGCATCGCCACCGATGAGGTGTCCATCAAAGAGCTTGGCGGTTTTCCGGTAACCATTACAAAAACCGATGTGGTATGTAACGGCGCATGCGATGGCACCGCAACTGTAACACCTGACGGAGGTAATCCACCACATACATTTCTATGGAGTACAGGCACGGGGAATCAGACCACACAAACAGCCACCGGTCTATGTCCGGGTACATATAATGTAACAGTCACCGATGCCTCAGGGTGCTCAGGATCAGGAACCGTAACGATCACAGAACCACCGCTGCTGCATATTACCGAAACACATACCCCGGTTTCCTGTAACGGCATGAACGATGGTTCCATTGACATCAGTATCAGTGGTGGCTCTCCACCTGTCTCGGTCATGTGGGATCAGGGAAGTACTTCGGAAGATCTTTCCAATCTGGGTGCGGGCACTTACTGTGTGACCATCACGGATGCAAACGGATGTACAGATTCCTTATGTGTGTTAATCACAGAACCTGCCGCCATCCTCCTGGATACCTCTACCATCAAGACTTCCTGCAATATATGTAACGGATCGGCTACGGTTTCTGTCACCGGTGGTGGTACCACACCATTTTCATATATGTGGGATGATGGCAATTCGCAAACTTCGGCAACCGCAACCGGTTTGTGTGCCGGTAATTACAACGTTACCGTCACCGATGGTTCAGGCTGTTCAGCGGAGATCCCGGCACAGGTAATGATACATGATTCACCGGTGGCCTGTTTCGCCGACTCCACAACGGGTTGCGCACCACTGAGCGCTTCATTTGTCAATTGTTCAACCGGAGGCTCCACCTATTTTTGGGACATGGGAGATGGAACAACCTCCGACCTGCCAGACCCGGGTCACATTTACAATTCCGCGGGGTGCTACGATATATCCCTTACCGTTACCTCGCAGGAAGGATGTAGTGCCACACTCACCAAATCGTGCTATGTATCGGCACATCCGGTTCCAAAGGCCGACTTTGATGCCAGTCCGTGGACAACCACCATCCTCTCTCCTACTGTTAATTTCATTGATAAGTCATCCAACGCATCCGCATGGTTCTGGGATTTCGGAGATGGCGTGACGGATACCACGCAAAACCCTGAGCACACTTATTCGGATACCGGCTGCTACAACGTACGTCTTATCCTTATCAATCAGTTTGATTGCACAGACACCATGGAGCGGATTGTGTGCGTGAAGGATATCTACAGCTTTTACCTTCCCAATGCCTTTTCCCCCAACAACGACGGAGTAAACGAAACCTTCACACCGGTCTATTACGGCATCTGTGAATTTGAGATGTACATATTCGACCGGTGGGGCAACATGATCCATCGCACCAATTCCCTGAAAGGCTGGGATGGAAAAGTGGAAGGCGGCTCTGACGAAATAGCTCAGGAAGATGTATATGTGTGGCTTGTCAGGGCCATCGATTGCAACGGTAAAACGATCAACCGCACCGGCCATGTGACCTTGTTGAAATAAGTCGTTATCCGGGAAACATCAGACATATTATCCCGGAGAAAGAAAGTGCATAAAGTTATTGCGGCACGTACGAACTTTGGAAAAGACCCGGTGATTTGATGCCAGGTTTTTTGAAATGTGATACATTTACCGTGATTTGAATGCACCGATGATTACCAACGACTACCAGGCTATACTTGAGAGGATCCGAAAGGAAGTGAAGCCGCTTCTGAGCAAAGGCAAAGTGGCAAACTATATCCCCCCGTTGGGCGGTATCTCTCCGGATAAATTCGGAATGTCTGTCTGCACTGTGGACGGACAAATGTTCACCACCGGAGATGTCGACGAGACATTCTCTATCCAAAGTATTTCCAAAGTATTATCACTGACGCTTGCCATCAACCTTCTTCCCGACAGCATCTGGGAACGACTCGGACGCGAACCTTCAGGCAATCCCTTCAACTCCCTCATCCAACTTGAATACGAGAAAGGAAGACCACGAAATCCCTTCATCAACGCAGGAGCCATCGTGATTGCGGATATCATCATGGAGCATGTGGAAAACGCTCCGGAAGACCTGATCAACTTTGTCAGAAAACTCAGCGACAACGACAGCATCGACTATGACAAGAACATTGCCGCCGCCGAAAAGAAGTTCGGTCACACCAACCGGGCATTGGCCAACTTCATCAAATCGTTCGGGAATCTTGACAATGATGTGGAGGCTGTGCTGGACCTTTACTTTCACCAATGTTCCATCGCCATGTCATGTACAGACCTGGCCAGGGCATTCAGCTTTCTGGCCAACAAAGGCCGGTCGGCCATTTCCAATGAAGAAGTGGTAACCACTGCCACCGCCAAACGGATCAATGCGGTCATGATTACCTGCGGATTATATGATGACGTTGGTGATTTTGCATACCGGGTGGGATTACCCGGCAAGAGTGGTGTAGGCGGCGGGATCGTTGCGGTGGTTCCTGGCGAACTGAGTGTCGCCGTTTGGTCTCCCGGATTAAATGAACACGGCAACTCTTTGGCCGGTGTAAAAGCACTTGAACTCTTTACAACCTACGCCGACAATTCCATCTTTTAACGGCCGCACCGTATGTGCTTAACATGGTTTTGGCCCATGGATTTTCTTGTGCAGACTTCCTAAAATCCCTTCATATAGGATGGATGGAACGAACTTAATTTCACAACTTGCCGTATTATTACGAGTGTAGAGTGTACGTCCATTGATGAGGTCTTTATTGTTCATATGTCTTACCCTGGCATTGCCATTGTCAAAATCCATGGCGCAGTGCATCTCATGCGACATTAATATGTCGTTTGAACGTGCAGCCGGTGACTGTGACGGCGAGAAGACCCAACCGTGTCTTCCGGACAATTTCGATGGTAACTGGATCACCTGTAACTACCCTGGTGGCGGACCAGCCACATCTGATATACAACCGGGGCAATACGGATTTACCGAAGCACCAACCGATGGTTCATCCTATATGTCATTCTGGGCAAGCGGAGGCAGCGGAACAGCCGAAGCCAACGGAGAACGTACCGCCCTTGAACTGTGCAGTCCGCTGGAAGCGGGAACGCAATATTGTTTCACGCTGGATTATGTGAGACCCGCAGGTGGATTCAATGCACCGAGTATTCTTCTTATTGAAGGGGGCATGTCCGCATGCAATGCCGGGGAGATCTTATTCCAAAGCGCGGAAACCTCTACCCCCGCTCCAGGTACCTGGGGCACATGGACTTTTTGTTTCACCCCTGCGCAGAACTGGACACATTTACGGTTTCGCGCGGTTGACGGTCCTTCCGGTGGATTCGGGGGTTATCTCGGAATTGATAACTGGGTAAGCACAGATGGGAATTTCCCGCCATCTTCCGGCAGCAACATCACCCTGCAAACTTCCGGAGATCAAAGTATTTGTGAAGGAGAACAAGTAAACCTTAATGTGGTCCCGAGCGGCGGCATTACACCTTATACTTATGCCTGGACACCTACGACGGGATTGAGTGATCCGAATATTTCCAATCCGGTTGCCCAACCCAACCAAACAACAACATATACTGTTAACGTAACGGATAGCGCAGGATGTAGCCAAAGCAAGGCCATAACCATTACCGTAAATCCGGTCCCGGTGGTCATGGTTGCTCCGGACTCGACATGTGCCGGAAGTTGCGTAAGTCTGTCTGCCACCGGTGCAACGACCTACACCTGGTCACCGGTTACGGGACTGAGCGATCCGAATAGTGCCAATCCACAAGCCTGCCCTACTTCAACAACAACCTATACCGTAAGCGGTGTCACCGGAAACGGATGCCAGCATGACACCACGGTTACCGTAAAAATATTCGATGCACCTGTTGCAGATGCAGGCCCCGACGTAAGCTACTGTGCCGGAGACAGCGCCCAGCTTAATGGCAGCGGCAGCGGAGGCACTTCACCATATACTTATATCTGGTCACCGTCACAAGGGCTAAGCGATCCCAACATCGCGAACCCCTTCTCTACAACCAACCAAAACACCACACTCTACCTGACGGTGACCGATGCCAAGGGTTGCATGGGCGTGGACAGTGTATTAGTCACTGTCCAGCCCGGCCCCTGTTCTATTTCCGCATTCCTGAGTGCCTCACCTTCACAGTTATGTCCGGGTGAGTGCACAGACCTGACCGCCGCACCATCCGGAGGAACATCTCCTTACACATTTCAATGGAACCAGGGAATCTCACCGGCAGCCGGACCACATAACGTATGCCCGAACACGACGACAAGCTACAGCGTAACTATTACGGATGCCAACGGAGATACCGCTTCCGCATCCATTCAGGTCACCGTGTTCAGTGCACCTGCCAGCACCACCACATCCACCAACAGCAATTGCGGCCAGAACAACGGAAGCGTAACGGTCACTGCGAGCGGCCAGGCACCGTATATGTATTTATGGTCTCCCGGTGCGTATACCACTGCAACGGTAAGCGGATTGTCCGCAGGCAACTACTACGTAACCGTAAATGATGGCAACGGCTGCACCACGAATGATACGGCTACAGTGGGAAACATCGGCGGACCCACCAGCTGTTTTGATGCGGATACCACTGCAGGATGCAGTCCGCTTGATGTCCAGTTCTCCAACTGCAGCAACGGCGCTGTAACATATGAATGGGATTTCGGCGATAATTCCGCAAGTACTTCAGGCACACCAACACACCAATTCTCCGCGGCGGGATGCTATGATATAACGCTGGTCTGCACCTCAGCGAATGGTTGTACCGACACGCTTACCCGGGATTGCTTTATTGAGGTTTATCCGGATCCACAGGCCCAGTTCCAGACCTCTCCGGAAGTGGTGAATATTTTCAATCCGGAAGTTTCGTTTACTGATTTCTCGGCAGGAGCCGTTCAATGGTTATGGTATTTCGGAGACCGGGACACTTCCGGAATTCAGAATCCAACCCACGTTTACGCTGACACCGGAAGCTATACCGTCATGCTGACCATCGCAAACAGTTATGGCTGTGTTGATACCGCCCTGGGCGTTGTTTACATCGAAGACATCCCGACATTTTATGTACCGGACGCATTCAGTCCTAACGGAGATGGGGTCAATGACCTGTTCTTCCCGCTGGGAAATGTCATGGATGTGAGCCGTCTTGAACTGCTGGTATTCGACCGTTGGGGTAACCTCATTTTCGAAGGAAACGACTGGACGGGCTGGGACGGAAGGGTCGAAGGAAGCACCGAGATTGTCCAGGAAGATGTTTATGTGTGGGTCGTCCGCGCGTGGACCTGGAAGGGTGAACAGATACGAGAAATGGGCAAGGTCACGGTAGTCCAT
>JAGQZQ010000092.1 GCA_020435415.1 Flavobacteriales bacterium | reverse complement strand
CGGTCTTTTGTAGCGAAACGTTTATCGCGCGCTCCAACTGCCTGCGCGCTTTACGCTTTTACCCGCCCCAGCTTCAGCGAAGACGGGTCATGCTGACAAACTGTTTGCTTGCTTTATATGGCAGCTTTGGAAAAGGCGGGGTAACTGCTCCAATCACGGCTAGATTGCAGGTGTTCGGTCCTTGTCGCTGCGGGTTTCTTCGTTCGTTTTTCCTTGAGCTTGTTTTGCAGAAGCCCGGGTTTGTGGGCATGTATATCGGTTACTAATACTTATCTGTTTTCTATTTACCCATGTCCTTGTAACCTGATTCTAACCCTAGCGACTTTAATATTGGACCAATAGATGGTTCTGTGAGATCAACTTTTTTAAGAATTGTTACGACCAAGTGCACATCCTTTGCTGCAACGGCTTTATCAAAGTCCTCTATCAGGCCACTTACATAAAGTCTCTCATTAACGGTCATACCAGCATATTGATCATCCATAATATTCATGGTTTTAAGACTGAAAAGTCGGTTAATGTTACATTCTTAGGATCTATAATGTATTCAGGGAGTCCCCCGACATTTCCATCCAAAGGAAGAGCCGGTCTGGTCTGGATAATATTTGTTGGCTTAACCTGCCCTGTTACCATAAATTCCGCAGAATTTGTTGCCCCGCTTGCTCCACCAGAGGGCAAACCTGCAACATTCCTAAAATTAGGAATAGATGTTGGATTTGTTGGAGTCCAAGAAAAACCTTCGGCTCTGGCATCCGCTCCAAAAACCCGAAAAACTGTTTGAGTTGTGCTTTCACTGACTTCACTCATAACAGCAGCCCCCTCAGCTCCCTTTGTAAGCGCACCCACTCCTTTACTCACCAGTATCATCTCTCCAACAAATGCAGCTGCCTCTCCCACAACCATACCCTGTTCAAAGGCCGTTCCATTCTCCATTATATTAATCTTCTCTGTCGCTGCCATTCCCATGGAAACAGCAAATTGGCTATATTTTTCCGGGTTAAGCAATGGATTAGCCAACGCCGACATATTATCCAATGTTTCTATCGGGTGAGCTACCATATTTCCTATACCCTCAACACTATTCTCAACATGTTTGCCAACACCCATAGCAAATCCTGCAGTTGCTGCAACTGGACCATCCGGGTTTGTAGCAACTTCAGCGGTTAACCATGGTAAAAAGTCCAACTCTCTTCCTTCTAGTTCTGTTCCCAGTCCCAGTTTATTTTCCTGGAACGCATACACCGAGTTATACACATACTTCTCCGCCAGCGGGTCCACTCCGAAGAACCTGGCGATGGACGGGTCATGGTTCCGCCATTTGAAACCATACCAGTTCAACCCGAAGTCATCCTGTAGCTCCTGACCCTGGAATTTGAACTTATGCTCCGGACCTACCTGTTGCGTCTGCATCCCGGCAATCGTCATCCCAAAAGGATAGTAATGGCTCTCCTGGATGATCTCATCATTGGTGATGGCATGATCATCATTCAGATCGGAATATCCTACCCTGGTATTGCCTAAGTGATCCTGGTGGTAGTATTCATAACGGTACGCTCTGCCGGGAATGGCGTCCGGTACCACCCTGCCCTTCCCCGTGAAGAAAAATTCCAACCCGTCTTCATTGTATACAAAGGAACCACTGTAATCCTTTTGGGATAGGATAAAGTCATGTCAAAGAACATGTGATAAACCTGAACAAATCACGGATTACGAGTCCGCACAAATTTGGATTTACATTTAAGTTTTATTCCTCAGACATGAGCTTTCACTATTTCCATTCCAAGGTATTAAACACCCGTTTTTTTCGCTCAACTTTTACGCCTCTCAATCCTCTTAATGCCTTTTCAATCTTGGGTGTAAGCAAACAGGTGATGATCAGTTCCTCTCCTGATGTTAAGTACACCCTAGCATAATGATACGCCTCTATACCCAGAAAGTGCAGGTTACTCCCCCGATATAAAGCTGGCGACATATATACCTTTATCTTCTCAATATCACTTACCTTAAACACAGTGCTTTCTCCGTTCTTAAAACGCACCAGCTCATCAAAATGAACTTCATATTCTTCTCCTTTGTTCTTTAACCAATATTCGATGTGCAGGTAGAGCGTTATAACAACATCAATCCCATACCATATTCCAAAGGCTAGCAGTGCATAAGGATCAAACTGTAAGAAAATTAAAACTATCATCGATAACAAAAAACCTATTATCAATGATAGTAAGGCGTTAATATTATTTCTGAGACTAAACCTCAGCCTGCTATCTTCCCGGATACCATCCATTTTTAACGGCTCTTTCAAAATTCCACATTTGATATTGTACCTCATTATATAAAGGAACAAGCATGTTATCGTAGATATACTCAGATGCTGAAAATATTCCGCCTACCGCAGCACCTGCTGCTGCTCCCGGAGGGCCTCCCACCGTTACGCCTACACCAATTGATACGCCTAAACCTGTGGTTCTGTAAGCATACCTACCCAAACCTATTTCACCCGTGGCAAATGATCTTGTATCTAAATAAAAGCCTAAGCCTGCTCCGACGTTTCCTGCACGTCCTAATGCTTTCGAAGCTACACCCAATCCCCTGTACGTGGGAAAAAACCTTGTTGAAGTATTAATACGCTGATGAATATTTAATCCTTGTCGGTATTCTAAAAGACTAACCTGTGCAAAGCCCAATCCACCCGATACATATCCAGCTCCCTGTCCAATATTTCTCGCAAAACCCAGATTATCATTTCCTCCACTTTGCACTCCCTCAACACCTGACTGTACTGTGCCCTCACCAAGATCTGCCCATTCTCCGTTGTTAAATTGCCATTTGCCCTGATTGTTTTCTACAATAGCTCCGTCTTCGTACGTATTCTTTGCCTCTTCTCCCTGCGGACATGTGGGACATTCCCCTTCCGAGTTATAATAAAATGTTTTGTTTTCATTCTCTCCGGTATTATTCCAAGCTTCTTCAACCATCTCCTCGGTTGTCTTCTCTGGAGCTAATCCTAAAGGATCAATATACAATATAGGGTCGTTATAAGAATAATTATACGGTGACTGGTCAGCCATCATTTCCCCCAACGGATCCACGCACCCCCATCTTCCGATCCCTGCATCATACATTCTCGCTCCGTAGTCACTCCAGTTCAGATCAAAGTCATCAATGAATTCTTTACCGTTGTACAGGTAGGGGTAATACGGTGGAATGAGGTTCACATTCATCACCTCCACCTTGTAGTCATCAAAGTAGGCCTTTCGTCCGGAGGTGGTTGCACCCGAGATGTAGACTTCCGCATAACCGCTGTCAGGGGCCATGAAGTTCAGCTCGATGAGTTCGTGTTCCCGGTCGCCTCCGCCAAGGCTATGGCGCCCGAGGTCATCCCTTGATTTCCTGGTGATCGCCTTTCTGCCTTCGGCCAACATGTTGCTGTCCTTGTCGTACAGTTTGTAGTGCAGGTAAGCCACGGCGTTTTCTTCATCATCTCTCTCCTTGCCGATCTTCGGGATGGCAATGCGTGCCGGAAGGATGTCAGGGATCACTTTCGCCGGGGTGTATTCCGTGGCAAGGATCTTGATCGGTTTGGCAATCATGATCGGTACGATCACATGCTCATCCTTGTCGTCGGTTTCATTGATCTCATCAAAGTATTTGCTGTAAGCATACGGTACGGCAACTACAAACAACAAACCAGAAACCACAAACTATTTGGTGATTTGATGAGGTGGTGACGTGATGATGTAAAATGTGACAATGTGATAATGGCGTGATCCCGCAGGGCACGGTATGCATACGGTACGGCAACCTTAAACTATTTGGTGATGTATGATGTGGTGATGTGATAATTTGACAATGTGATGATGTGATAATGGCGTGATCCCGCAGGCCGCTGTATGCATAAGGTACGGCAACCTTAAACCTTAAACCTTAAACCACAAACTAGAAACCTTAAACCGTTTAAACCCTAAACCCCTTTCCGCATCTAACTCCCGGCCGATTGACAATACCTTCTTATTTGATTAACAATTTTTATGAGCACCTTCATGGCTTGCACAGAAACCCGTCCTATCTTCGCGGCACGGCATTGCATTCATCTCAAATCCATCATCATGAGTTCCAAGTACCTTTTTCTCATCATTGCCCTGTTTCCATTGGTCGGAATGGCACAACAAAACGAAGGGCATATCATCTATAAAGAAACCCTGGACTTTGATGCGGAAGGCCGCGCCAAACGCATCCGCGAACGCATGGGTGATGTGGAAGGCGCCGACGCCATCATCGAACGTATGAAGGAAATGGCCAAATCAAGCAAGATCATGTACTTCACCTCCACCGAATCCATGTATAATGACTATGTGGATCCTTCCGAACCCAAAGGACTGGACGGCGCCAGCGGAGCAACCGGAGGCAGGATGTTCATGAAGCCGAAAATGGATGTCTACGAAAATATCGCCGAAGGAACCGCCGTCAACCAGCAGGACTTCATGGGCAAACTCTTCCTCATCCACCAGGATATGAAATCCATGAAATGGAAGATGACCGCAGAGTCCGATACCATCGCCGGTTACCTCTGTCACAAAGCCACCACCATGAAAGACACCCTGCACGTGGAAGCATGGTTCACCAGCGCCATCCCGGTTTCCGGTGGACCGGTCGGCTTCGGACAACTCCCCGGCATGATCCTGAAACTGGATGTGGAAGGCAAGGTAACCGTGGAAGCACAGGAGGTGGTTTTCGGAAAAGTGGAAGATGGCAAGATCACCGTTCCTACCAAAGGCAAGGAAGTGACCGAGGCAGAATTCCGGGAGATTGTCCAGGAGAAAATGAAAGAGATGAGGGAAATGTACGGCGGCCAGCGGGGCGGCATGCGCATGATGACTCACTGATCTTTACAAACAGACATTTATGAAAAGGTTTCTGTTTCTCCTCTGCATCACATTCATCGCACTGGCATCACCTTCCCATGGCCAGTCCAAAACGGATGTGACCGGCCACGTCGTCGACACCGCCGCCCTACCCCTTCCCTCCAGCACCGTCGTAATCATGGCGCCGGAAGATTCCACCCTGTTGAAATTCACCATCACCGACGACCAGGGTATGTTTACCCTCAAAGGCGTAGATGCCGGAAAGTACATCCTGCAGATTTCCTTCATGGGATTCAAAAGCATTTCCAAAAACATAGAGGTAGATGCCTCCCAATCCACCTATGACCTGGGTGCTCTCATCCTGAAAGAAGACCGCGTTACCCTCGGTGCCACCACCATTGAAGGCACACGCATACCCATACTCTTCAAAGGAGATACGGTAGAATACAACGCACAATCCTTCAAACCCAAGGCCAACGATGCGGTCGAGAAACTGCTGGAGAAAATGCCCGGGGTGGAGGTGGATGAGGACGGCACCGTGAAGGCCCAGGGAGAGGAAGTAAAAAAAGTGCTGGTCGACGGCAAGGAATTCTTCGGTGATGACCCGAAGCTGGCCACCAAGAACCTGCCCGCCGACGCCATCGAAAAAGTACAGGTGTACGACAAAAAATCAGATGTGGCCGAATTCACCGGGGTGGATGACGGCGACCGCCAGAAGGTGATCAACCTGATCCTGAAGGAAGGCCGGAAGAAAGGATATTTCGGAAGTGTCATGGGAGGAGGAGGAACCAACGAACGTTATGAAGGCACCTTCAATGTGAACCGCTTCTCCAAGAAAACTCAGATGTCCGTGATCGGCATGGCCAACAATACCAACCAGCAGGGATTTTCCACACGTGACTACATCAACTTCATGGGCGGACTCGGCAACCTGATGCGCGGCGGAGGCGGACGCGCCTTCAGACGTTCAGCGGATATCCCCATCGGCCAGGGTGTTGGCACCGGCTTCACAAACACAGGTGCGGTGGGCATAAACCTGTTCAATAAATTCGGGATCAAAACGGATGTGAACGTCAGCTATTTTTTTAACGGGATCCGCAACATCTCCGATCAGGCCACCGACCGCGAAAGCTTCGCCAACGGAGAAAATTATTTCACGGAAGACTCCACTTCTTCCAACCAGCAAAGCGCCAACCACCGCATCTCCTTCCGCCTTAAACACGACATCGATTCTTCCGCCGACGTGGTGGTCAAAGGTGGTGTGAAGTACAACGACGGCACCTCGACGTCTGATGGCCAAACGCTGAACACCACCCCCCTGGGACTTCCCATCAGCAATTCCGATGTCAACAACCGCAACCACGGCACCGGACTCAACGCCGACATCAACCTGACCCATCGCAAAAAATTAAAGAAAGACGGACGGACCATCGTCACCGACCTGACCTATTCTGTGACCGACAACGACAGCCGCGGCAACATGCTCAGCACAAACGGTTTCTTTATTGACAGCTTGCAGTTCTGGACCTATCAGGACATCTGGCAGCTTCAGAAAAGCATCACCAACCGACATACCTACGGAGGAAAAATTCTCTATACCGAACCGCTCGGCAACAAGCGCTACCTGCAGTTCACCGCAGAGCACAACCGCAAAACGGATGAGAGCGTCAAGCATTTTTACGACCTGGACGATAATCCTACCTACCAGGAAATCCTGAATCCGCAACTAAGCAACGAATTCAGCAGCGACTACTTTTACAACCGCATCGGAAGTAATTTTATGCTGAACAGGAACCAGTATAATGTGACATTCGGACTGGAAGGACAGTACGCTTTCCTGCAGGGAGAAGTGCAAAATACCGGTGCCCGCGTAAGTAAAGAATTCAGGACCCTGCTCCCATCCATTGACATGCAATACCGTTACAACAATTCCAAAAGGCTTACGCTGAGATATGAAAGCAGTCTGAATGAACCTTCGGTGGACCAGCTCCAACCGGTCACCGACAACAGCAACCCACTGAATATCTACGTAGGCAATCCGAACCTGAGAGCGGAATACGCCCACTCCGTTTCACTCCGATATATGGCTTACAGTCAATTCAACTTCACCAGTTTCTTCGCCTACCTGCAGGCCACATACACCGGAAACAAGATCACCAACAGCGTAACGGTGGATGAACTGCTGCGACAAACCACACGACCCGTGAATGTAGACAATGACCTGAACGTTACAGGATATGTAACTTACAGTCACCCGCTGAAATTCATGAAAGCGAAAGCCAACCTGCGCAGCAACCTGATGTATGGCAAAAGCATCCAGTACATCAACGGTGATCAGGATAACCTGCAACGATTTGTAAACGCTTATACAGTTAGTCTGGAGAATCTGAAGAAAGGAAAGCTGAATACGGAAGCGGGCGTGCGGCTGTCCCAGAACCTGTCGTTCTATGAAGCCAACACCAACTTCAACCAGAACTTCCTGACCAGCCGGTACTTTGTTGACTTCGACGTTGACATCAAGAAGACCTGGACCTTCAACACCGACTTCTCCTTTACAGTTTACAGCGGTGAGGCTTTTGTCAGCAATCAGGTCCTACCCATCTGGAAAGCTTATGTCGCGAAAAGATTCCTGAAAGAAGACCGTGGTGAACTGAAGTTTGCCGTCATTGACATCCTGAACCGGAACAACGGCATCAGCCGCAACAGCGATGTGAACTACGTGGAAGAACAACGCATCCACACCCTGGGACGCTACGGAATGGTGAGCTTTACCTACAAGTTTCGCGCGTTGGGGAAGAAGAGTAGTTAGTAAAGAGTAGTTGGTAGTTAGTGCGTAAGCACCCGTTGCCATTGAATCATAACACTCATCACGAATGTTTCATGACTAACTACTATCTACTTAGGACTATCTACTTTCCTCGGGGTTAGGCGATTCGGGAACCTTCGCCCAACGCTCTGGTATTAACATTCCGGCAAACTCAACATGATTTCCGAAGCTAAGTGGTCAACACGTTAGTTGTTAGTAGAAAGTACGTAAGCACCCATTGCCACTGAATCATAACACTCATCACGAATGTTTTATAACTAACTACTATCTACTTAGGACTATCTACTTTCCTCAACGAATAAACAACATTCATCTCATCGTATTCATCCTTCTTGCCTTCCACAATGGTGAATCCATTTCTTTCCAATAACCTTCTGGAGCTTTCATTATCCGCATGGGTGTAAGCCTCGATCAGATCCAGGTTCTGTACATTAAACCCAAAAGCCAATACACTTTGCAAGGATTCATTCATGATACCTTTGCCATGGAATTCCGGACTTAAGTCATAGCCCACCTCGGCAGCCTTCCGGTCTTCCGAAAGATTCCAAAGACAGATACTCCCGATCATTTTATCGTTGTTCTTTTCTGTGATCACCCAGTACCAGGAAACCCGGTTGTTGATTCCGTCATCGATCTTTGCGATGAATTCAAGCGCCTTCTCCTTTGATTCCGCAGGCGGCCGGTTGACATATCGGTTGACTACCTCGTCGGATCGTAAATAGGAGATCATTTCCCAGTCTGATGGTTTCAGTCTTCTCAAGACAAGTCGTTCGGTTTCCAGTTCGGAAAAATGTGGTGTCATTCAGGTTGGTGTTGGGAAGGAGTAAGGTAGGGAATTTGGGATGATGCGGTGATGTGATGATGTGATGATGTGGTGATTTGGTGATGTAAAAATTTGAAAATGTGGCAATGTGATAATTTGAGAATGTGACAACCTGCCAGCCGACCCGTTAGCCATTACAGGGCAGGCTGGTTTGAAAATGGGCAACAGCTGGTAACCGCATGATACCAGACAATCATAAGTCAGATTCGAATGTCCCCCGAACCAGAAACCAGAAACTAATAACCAGAAACAATTTGGTGATAGCATGTTCCCACAGGACACTGTAAGCATACGGTACGGCAACCTTAAACTTTAAACCACAAACCAGAAACCTGAGCAAAAAAAAAGCACTGAAGTAAACTCCAGTGCCTTTTTTATGACGGGGATTTTTTCGAAACAACTTCACGGCCAGGCCGCATCTTTCCAAACCGCTCGATTGTTTCATCCCCCAAATTCCCCTCCTGGTTGATTAATACAATTATTAATTAAACAGGATTATAAAAAGAACGAATTACTCAATGATACGGCGATTCTGCACACACAACAATCGGAATTGAACGAGCGGAGGCCATGAAAAATTAAACGGAACCTTTTGGAGGATAAACGGCATCGAGCGCCGAAGCTTTAGCGAAGGCGGGCATGATGGTGATTGAAGATTTGGTGATTTGAAAATGTGGCGATTTGAAAATTTGAAAATGAGATTACCGTACAGCAACCTTAAACCTATTTGGTGATGTATGATATGCTGAGGTGGTGATGTAAAACTTGACAATGTGATAATTTGGTGATGGCGTGATCCCGCGGGCCACGGTAAGCATACGGTACGGTAACCTTAGACTATTTGGTGATGTATGATATGCTGAGGTGGTGATGTAAAACTTGACAATGTGATAATTTGGCAATGGCATGATCCTGCAGACTACTGTAAGCATACGGTACGGTAACCTTAAACTTTAAACCACAAACTAATAATTATTATTGAGAAATACGTTCTATGAATTCGGCTTTCTTGCGGCGGGAAACTTCCACCTCGGAGCCGTCGCTCATGACGACATATCCGCCCTCACCCTTGATATAACGGTTCACATGTTCCAGGTTGATCAGGTGTGAACGGTGAATCCGGACGAAGTTTTCATCTGACAACATCTCTTCGTAATCCCCCAGGGTCTTGGCCGCCAGGATGCGCTTGCCTCCTGTCATGATGATAAAGGTGTAGTTGCCATCGGATTCGCAACGGATGATATCAGACAATCCGACAAAAGTCATTCCATCCCCTTCCGGGATCACGATCTTTTTCATTTTTGATTCGTTGCCGAGATTGGCCAGAAGGGTATTGAACCGCTCATCGCTCACCGCATGTACTTTGCGTTGTGTACACCGGTCGATAGCCTCGGTAAGCTCATCCGCATCAATGGGCTTGAGAATATAATCCATGGCGCTGAACCGGATCGCTTTGATGGCATATTGGATATAGGCCGTTGTGAAGATCACGTCAAAGGATTTGGAATCCACCTTTTGCAACAGATCGAAACCGGTACCGTCATGCATCTCAATATCCAGGAACACCAGCTGTGGCTTCTTGGTCCGGATCAGCTCCAGTCCTTCGTTTACGCCGCCTGCAACCCCCACGATGTTCACATTGGGGCAATGCCTTTCAATCAGCTTTTGCAGTACGTCCGCACTCTTCTGCTCATCCTCAACAATGAGCGCTGTGGTTTGCTTCATCTCACTCATGTGCTAAAAGTAACGAATTCTTGCTGTTTGTTGGTATTTGAAAATGTGGTGACCTGCCAGCCGAAGCGCCAGCCATTGTGATAGCAGGCTGGTGTGACAATTTGAAAATGTGACAATTCACCAACCTGCCAGCCGACCCGTTAGCCATTGCAGGGCAGGCTGGTTTGAAAATGAACCGCAATTGGTAACTATAAGAGATCAGACAATCAGAGACCATGGTGCATAGGCTTTTCCAAAGTTTGAAACTTTGGAAAAGCTCTCCGAATAGTTACCGTACGGCAACCTTAAACCTTACACTTTAAACCTTTAACCTTCAAATGTCACCCAACCAGAAACCAGAAACCACCCACCTTCGCTAAAGCTACAGTGGGCAAAGAAAACCACAAACTATTTGGTGATGTGATGATTTGAGAATGTGGCAATGTGACAATTTGAAAATGAGCTTACTGTACGGCAACCTTAAACCTTCCTATGTCACCCTGAAAAACGAATGTCCCTGACTACAAACCACAAACTACAAACCACAAACTATTTGGTGATTTGGTGATGTGATGATTTAGTGATTTAGTGATTTACGTGAACGATATGCTTACCGTACGGCAACCTTAAACTTTAAACTACAAACCAGAAACCTATTTTCCTATGTCACCGGAATCTCAATCACCACCCTCGTGCCCGTTGCCTGGCCGTCTTCTTCCATGTCCGTAACCGCCACCGTGATATGCGTGGCCAACACCCGGTTGAAAATCTCCACCCGATCCCTTGAAAGGCTCATACCCATGGAGCGATGTTCTTTGCGGGATGAACCCAGCTTTAATTCCTGTGCCTTCTTCCGGCCGATGCCGTTGTCTATGATATGAATCTGAAGAACGTCCTCCTTCAGATCTATATTGATCTCAAGCTTGCCTCCACCACCTCTTGGAACCAGGCCATGGAGAATGGCATTCTCAATGAAGGGCTGGATCAGCATGGGTGGGATCTCGAAGTAATCCGTTTTGATCTCGGGCGATAAGGTGATGCAGTAGGTGAATTTATCCTCAAACCGCAACACTTCCAGCTCCAGATAGAGGTTAAGCGCATCCAGTTCCTCGGCCAGGGTCACCAGGCTCTTTTCCGAGTTGGACAGAATGCGTCTCATCAACCGTGCAAACTTATTCAGGTATTTACCTGCAGAGTCATCATGATGGTTGAGGACAAAATGCTGGATGGAATTCAGGGCATTGAAAATGAAGTGGGGGTTCAGTTGAGCCCTGAGCGCTTTCAGCTCCTGCGTGGCCACCTTGATCTCCTGCTCCGTCGCTTCGCGTTGTCGCTTTCGCTGGATGGTAATGCGGCGGCGGACAAAGGCGTATACCGCCAATATGGTCAAACCGCCTGATAACATGATGAACCACCACTTCTGCCAGAACGGTGTGTCTATTTCAAATTCGTAACGCGCAATCTGAGAGCTCCACACCCCTTCGTTGTTGGTACTTTGCACCATGAAGGTGTAGGTTCCGGGAGCCAGATTGGAATACCTTGCCTTTCTTTCCGTGGTCGGTGGTGACCATTTCTTCTCATACCCCCTGAGCATATACCGGTAACGGACCGCATCGGGATGTGTCAGACAGATGCCCTGAAAGTGAAAGGTGATGTTGTTCTGGTCGTAAGGCAGTTCGAGGTTATTTACAAGGAAGGTATCTTTATAAAAGAGTTGAAATCCGGTGATGTGCGGAAGGGTTTCTTCGGAGTTATACCTGCGTTCATCGCTGTCATAACGGATCAACCCGTTCACGGTCCCGAACCATATCTTCCCGTCTTTGTCTACCCAGGCGTCAGGGCCGTTGGACTCCACACCCAGAAAGCCATCTTCAAATCCATAATGCCTGATATCGATGGTGCCGTCCTTTTTCCACCTTTCCGCATCAAAGCGATTCAGGCCCTGGTTGGTACCGATCCATAAAAAGCGACCATCCAGGTCAAAAGTGATCATGTAGATGAGACCGGAACTTAATCCTTCGTGTGTCCCTATATTGGCGATCACCTTTTCATCTTTATAAATATATAAGCCGTCCAGTGATGCGAAGTAGAGGTAGCCCTCGTTATCTTCTTTTATGCTCAGGAACGCTTCCGTTTGCAGTTCCAGTTTTTTCCCCATGTCGGTGAATTCGTTTCCACTCATCCGGAACAATCCCCCCAGAAAAGTGCCGAACCACAGGTCGCCATTACGGTCTTCAAGAATACTCCAGACATCGTAATCCGGAGAGGCGGATTGAAGTCCCATGGGCTGGAACTTAGGTATACCAGCCACCACTTCACAGCGCGTAAAGCCGCGGTGGTTTCCCAGCCAGTACAATCCCGAATGGGTCTTATAAATGAATAGCACAGAATCACCGGCAAGCCCGTCAGCCACCGTATACAACCGATGGGTTTTGTTTACCGGATCATAGATCATCAATCCATGGTCCGTTCCCATCCAGATGTCACCGTTCTCCGCTTCGTGAACCGCCCAGGCATCGTATGACGGAATGGGTGGGGTGATGACCTTTCCCTTCTCCAGAAACTGCACACCTTCCTTGGTGGCAAACCACAACCTTCCGTTCCGGTCACGGACAGACTGAAACACAAAAGAATTCTTCAGCCCATCATCCTGATTATAGGTGATGAATTCTTCGGAACGGTACCTGAACATGCCTTCGTAACTTCCGATCCAGAGATTTCCCTCCCGGTCAGTATAGAGCTTTTGAATGAGCTGGGAATTCATGGATCTCTTAGGATAAAATCGCACCAGGTTATTTTCCTCATCGGTGCGGAAAAGGCCATCGGAAGTACCGATCCAGATTTTCCCCTTTTTGTCACCTTCAATTCCATGGATGATACGTCCCGGTTCATTCGGATCGGGCGTGATTTCCTGGAAGGTCTCCGCCTTCAGATCGGCATTGTCTAAATCAATTTCCGACACTACACGCCCATGACCAACCAGCAATTTGTTTGAAAGGGTATCCAGATAAAGAGCTGATACCGGGTCTGTGGAAATGGGAATTTCTTTGATCTCATCATCATTCAAGCGA
>JAGQZQ010000091.1 GCA_020435415.1 Flavobacteriales bacterium | reverse complement strand
AGCCCACGCGGCGAAGGAAGTACGACTGAATCAGTCAGCATCATAGAACTAGTATTAAATCAAGCTGCAGACGAAGGTCTGATGCTTTAACCATCAAGCGGCAGACGAAGGTCTGATGCTTTAACCATGTAAAATTTGCACCAACCCCTAACCCTATGAGCAAACAACTACGATTGGGCGTGGCATGTTTCGCCCTTATTCTCAACACCACCATATCACAAGCGCAGCAATACCCGGGCTATGTGTTATATAGCGTACAACGGTCCACCACGACCTACCTGATGGACACCACAAGCGCAACCTATCATTCATGGAGCCATTCTACAGCAGATAAAACGGGATATTCCAGTTACCTGATGCCCGGTGGGATCTTATGGCGCTCGATCAGCCACACTGGTAACTCACTTAACGGCGGCGGTATGACCGGACGGGTGCAAAAGGTAGATTGGGACGGAACCGTGTTGTGGGATTACACGCACTCGTCTTCGACTTATTGTCTGCACCATGATATTTGTCCGCTGCCCAATGGCAACGTACTTCTTATTTCCTATGATGTAAAGTCATCTTCAGAAGTTTCAACTGCCGGTTCTAACTACAGTGGAACCGTATGGAGCGAGAAGGTCATGGAAGTGAAACCCACCGGAGCCACCACCGGCACCGTGGTATGGGAATGGAAACTATGGGATCACCTGGTCCAGGATGTGGATCCGAACAAAGCCAATTATCAGAGTTCAATCGTGAATCATCCTGAATTAATGGATGTGAACCATTCGGTGAACAAAGATTGGTTCCACATGAATGGCATTGATTACAATCCCATGCTGGATCAGATCGCGCTGAGTTCGCATAACCTGGATATGTGGTTTATCATTGACCACAGCACCACCACGGCGGAAGCGGCTTCCCATAGTGGCGGTAACTCCGGAAAAGGCGGTGACTTCCTTTACCGCTACGGAAACCCAGGATCATATGATGCATCCGGCTCCACTGTATTGAATGTGACCCATGATGCGCACTGGATCCCTGAGTTCGTGCCCAATGCCGGCAGGCTTGTCGGTTTCAATAACAGGGGCGTTTCTTCCAACCAATCCGCCATCGACCAGATTGATATTCCGTTGAACGGATACAACTATGATATCACCCTCGGGTCGGCATACAGTCCATCTAACTACACGGAAAGACATGCCTGCAACGGGTACAGCAGCAATATGGGCAATTCCGTCCAGCTACCGAACGGCAACATGTTGGTATGTATGTCCACTTCCGGACTGATGTACGAAACAGATCCTTCCGGAACAACCATCTGGTCTAAAACAGCCAGTGGTACCGTACCTCAGGCTCAACGTTATTCGGAGTGCTATGTTACCAGCGATGCTGCGGTCATTCCGGAGATCAGCATGAACGGAGCCTCCCTGACCACCGCTTCAGCAACCGCATATCAATGGTACCTGAACGGACAGCCTATCTCGGGTGCTACCAACCAGACTTATACGCCCGTGGAAAACGGCATTTATGTTGTGCGGGTCCTGGACGCCAAAGGTTGCGTTTATACCTATTCTACCGGATTTAATTATCTGTTCACTGGTGTGGACCAACCCCTGGAACAGGTTGACTTCACGTTCTATCCTAACCCGACCACCGGCCTTGTGCATATCAAAGACACCCGGTTAAGCGGCAAGCGCTTTGACTTGTATGTGATGGATGCGACCGGCAGAAAGGTGCTGCAGAACAAGAACCTCTATCAGGTAGATCTCTCCGAATATGAGAATGGTGTCTATACCATCTTCATTCAGCCGGAAGGTGCACAACCTGTTTACGAAAGAATCGTACTAACCAGATAATTATTTTCCTCCGGTAGCGGGTGTCAGTCCCCGTTACCTTGAAAAACACGTGATCATGAAAAGATACGGTATCGTTTTATGCCTGTTGTTGGGAGTGACAGGTTCCTCGTTTGGGAAGAAAGTAAAGTTTGCAGTGGATATGAGTAATGAGGTGGTGATGACTACCGGTGTTCATATATCCGGTGATTTTCAGGTAGCGGCGGGCTATGCCAGCGACTGGTGTGCGGAGTGCACCCCGCTTCTGCAGGAAGGTAGTAGCAACATTTATAGCGTCGTGGTGGATATCCCCGCTTTTGCGAAGTATGAGTATAAATTCCTGAACGGTGACCAGTTCTATGAAGCCGAGTTTGTGCCCGAGCCTTCCAGGGTGGGTTATGACTTCAATGACAACCGGTGGCTCTATGTGGATTCCATCGCTGACGACACCACGTTCGTAGGAAACATCATATTCGCTGCAAATGCCCCGTCAGGTAAGTTGTTGATGCGATTGCTTGTGGATATGCAAAAGGAAACCGTGGACGCAAAAGGTGTTCACCTGGCCGGCAGCTTCCAGTCGTGGAATACGCAAGACGACATTCTGTATCATTTCGATGCTGCCCCGGCGGATATTCATGAACGGATTGTTTATGTGGATCCAGGTGCATATGAATACAAGTACTATAATGGCGACATCACTTCCTCCGCGGAAACTGTTCCCGGAACCTGTGCTACCAATACGAACCGTGCCATCACCATGTCCGTGGATTCAGTATTACCAGCAGTTTGCTTTTCAGGCTGCAGTGATTGCAGCACCGCCGGCATCCGGGAATTGCGGAATGCCCATTCATTGAAGATATACCCGAACCCTGCCCGTGAATCATTCACGATATCCTTTAGAAATATGACGGGTGATAAGACCATTGCGATCACAGATATCTCCGGAAAAGTTGTACGGAGGTATGCGGCGGTGAGCGGAGAACATTTTCAGGTGAACAGGGAAGAGATGTCATCAGGTACTTATATCATTCATGTGTTGTACAACGACAGGTCATTCTCCAGTGAAAAATTAATTATCGAATAAATGAAATATGAGAGCGATATCGAGTCTGGCGTTGGTTTTTTGTTCTTTATCCCTATGCGCGCAGACCGGCTTCTATGACTTGAATACCATCCAGAAGATTGAGGTCTTCTTTTCCCAGGCAGACTGGGATTATCAGATGGATACCGCCAAATATGGCAATGAAAGCTATATCATGGCCGACTCGATCCGTATCAATGGGGTGCTTCTGGATAGTGTAGGTGTGAAATACAAAGGGAACAGTTCCTACGATTCCACCTATGTCAAGAATCCACTTCATATCGAACTGGATACTTACAAGAATCAATCCTACCAGGGCGTCAAGGATATCAAACTGAGTAATGGTTACAGGGATCCCTCGATGATCAGGGAAGTGTTGTCATATGCAGTATTGGAGAATTACATGGACTGCCCGAGGGCGAATTTTGCGACGTTGTACATCAACGGTCAATACATCGGTTTGTATTCCAATGATGAAAGCATCAACAAGCAATTCCTGTCGGCACATTTCTATTCCTCCTCCAATACTTTTATCAAGGGCAACCCCATTGTGAATCCCACGCCTGCGACAAAGGCCAGTCTGCGTTACCTGTCTGCCGACAGCTCGCAGTACCTCAATTATTACGAGATGAAATCCGACTTCGGGTGGAACGATTTGGTGGAATTGTGTGATACGGTCACCAATTATCCCGGATCCATGGATGTGGTGATGGACGTGGACCGGGCGTTGTGGATGCTGGCATTTAACAATGTACTGGTGAACCTGGATAGCTATACCGGCGCTTTTTGTCAGAATTTTTATTTGTACAAGGACGGCACCCAAAGGTATAACCCTATCGTATGGGATCTGAACATGTCCTTCGGAGGTTTTGCGTTTGCAGGTAGTGGCAACAGCAGTCTGGGTACCCTTTCCCCAACCAATATGCAGCAGCTTCCACTCACTTTGCATGCTTCGGATAGCTACTGGCCACTGATCAAGAACTTGCTCTCAAACCCGATGTACAAGCGTATGTACATCGCACATGCCAAAACGATTACGGAAGAATTCTTTGCGAACAGCGCATACGAAACGTTAGCAACGCAAATGCAGACAACCATTGATGGTGCGGTTAAATCGGATTCTCAGAAATTTTATTCATATGTGGAGTTCCAGAACGGAATGACCGGTGACGTGGCGAACGGTAGTCTCACGATACCGGGCATCACCAACCTCATGAGTGGCAGGGTCAGCTATCTTCAATCGACCACGGAGTTTACCACCACCGCTCCGGTTATTTCTTCCATACAGGAAAGCAATTCCACCCCTGACCTGAACAGCCAGGTGGTGATCACGGCCAACGTGACAAATGGCACAACAGTTTATCTGGGCTACCGCCATGGCCTTACCGATAAGTTCACCCGCATTGCGATGTACGATGATGGGGCGCATGATGACGGTGCATCCGGCGACGGCGTTTTCGGTGCGGCATTCACGATGTTGTCCCTGCAAGCGCAATACTATGTTTATGCCGAAAACAATGATGCGGGTATCTTCTCGCCCCAGCGGGCGGAACATGAGTTTTATGAGCTGACGGCGAACATTGCGGTTACCGGTGCCGGTCAGATCATGATCAATGAATACCTGGCCTCCAATCAAAGCGACGCGAAAGATGAGTCCGGTGAGCGGGAAGACTGGATCGAATTATACAATACCACTTCCTCGTCACTGGATCTGTACGGACTGTATCTCAGCGACGACAAAGAAAACCCGAAGAAGTTCGCCTTTCCGCAGGGTACCGTTATTCCGCCTAATGATTACCTCATCATCTGGGCGGATGAGGACGTATCCATTCCCAACTACCTTCATGCCAATTTCAAACTATCAAATGATGGAGAACAATTGATCCTGACATCCATCAAAGGAACCATCATTGACAGTCTGTCTTTCGGACCGCAGCTGGATGATGTGTCCGAAGGCCGCTGCCCTAACGGAACCGGTCCTGTGGTGAGCTTGCCGTACACCAGTTTAGGGTTGTCAAACTGTAAGAACTCTTCTGTGGATGAACAGGCAGCTCTGCATTTTCAGTACTATCCGAATCCGGCCAATCAATTTATTTTCGTATCTTTTATAGAGGCTACGGAAGCCCATACGATCCGTATTTATAACCACCTGGGTGCCCTGATGGTAGAAAGACCTATGTCAGGGTCCGGGGAGCAGGTAGATATCAGTTCTTTATCAGAAGGCATCTACTTTGTTCGGGTGGACCAATCACGGGCAATGAAACTGGTGGTGATTAAATAAGAATCGCCTGACATCAACCTCTGAATAGCAATGCACTACAATCCATGAAGAAAAAACACATACAGATATACGCGCTGTTGATTCTTCTTTTCGCACTGACCGGCTCATGCAAAAAGGAGGCAGGTGAAGGTGGGAATGCCAGCATCAAAGGGAAGATATGGGTGAAGGACTACAATCCGAATTTCACGGTACTCAATGGTGAATATCCCGGTGCCGATGAGGATGTTTACATTATCTACGGTGATGACATCAGTTATGGTGACAGACTCCGGGCTTCTCCAGATGGCTCATTTGAGTTCAAGTACCTGAGGAAGGGAAAGTATACGGTTTATGTTTACTCAAAAGACAGCACGCTGACTTCTCCGTCATTAACCACCTCCGTTCAGGTAGAAGCCAGTGTTTCGAAAAACAAGGAAACGGTGGATGTGGGAACCATTGAAATATTCGAATAACATGTACAAGCTACACACATATATCTGCATGGCGGTTTTGTTTGGTTCGGTCGGTCATCTTTCCGCGCAAAAGAAAAAGGACGTCAGGAAGCTCCAGATCAAATCCGTGACGGTCTCTGAGATTGATGCCAGGACAGGCGAAGTGCACAAGGACGGATATAAAAAGTTCGACAGCAACGGCAATGTTGTGGAGAAAGAAAAATATAGAAAAGACGGCACCCTTAAATCCAAAGAGTCTCACAAATACAATAAGAATGATGATGAGATTGAAGAGGTGATCTATGATGAATCAGGTGCGGTGAAAGAAAGGAAAACGACGGAATACAAGGGAAAAGACCCGGTACTTGAAACGCGCTATGATGAGGAGGGTAAGGTCATTGAAAAGATCAGTTTTGCCTACAATGCCCTGGGGGAAAAAATACAGGAGATCACCTATGATGGTCATGGAAAGGTGATCAGGAAAAGTGTATTCACCTACGATAAGAACGGGATGGTCATCGAAAAGAAAACCTACAATGCCGATGGTGAATTGAGACAGACAAAGAAATATGCTTACGAGTATTGAGGTGAGCATAACACAACCGATGCTTTGAACCGGCTGCCGGACATATTGAATTCATTCGAAGCCATTTCACTGGAAGAAATGGACAGGGTTAAACTGATGAACAGGGTCGACACCAAGTTTGTGTTCCCTCTGTATCAATTGGAAGATATATTGCAATCACTTAGCCCTGACTATAAGGTGTTGGAGGTAAACAACAATCGCATCAGCAGGTATGAGTCGCTGTATTTCGATACCAAGGGATTTGATCTTTACCACCATCACCACCGGGGAAAAATGAACAGGTTCAAGGTGCGTTTCCGAAAATACGTGGAATCGGAGTTGGACTTTTTTGAGGTCAAGTTCAAGAACAACAAGGGCCGTACGATCAAGGATCGTGTAAGGCAGGCGCCTTCCGGTGATCAGATCAGGGACGATGCCGAACATCTGTTGCAGGAAAAAACCAGGATGGATGCCGATCAACTTGAAGCAAAGCTATGGGTGAACTACTCCAGGATCACGCTGGTAAACAAGCATTCCACGGAACGGGTCACCATAGATCTGGATTTGCGGTTTAAGAACGAGCATCAGACAAGTGAGTTACAAAACCTGGTGATTGCAGAGGTGAAGCAGGACAAGCTTTCCATCTTTACACCTTTCATGCAGTCCATGAGAGAACATAAGATCAGGAGGGGATCGATCAGCAAATATTGTTTCGGGGTTGTTGCACTTTTCAATGACATCAAACACAACAATTTCAAGGTGAGAATTTCACGATTAATCAAGCTTGCCCATGGTACTACTTGATATAATGAATGAAGCGAATGCAAAGAGCGCATTCACGCTATTCAATAAATTGTCCGGCAAATTCTTCATGCGGCTGGTCATTGATTTTGCGTCGGTATTTGTTCTGGTCAGGTTTATCTATTATCCCATTTACCGCAACAGGGAATATTTTTTTACCTTTTTTATTTTCAACCTGATCATCTTCCTGATCACTTTTTTGCTCAATAAAGTAGAGATGAGCATGGGAGCCGCCTTCGGTCTGTTCGCGGTATTTTCCATGCTACGTTATCGTACCGAAGGCATATCCATGAAGGACATGACCTACCTTTTTCTGGTCATCGCCATCGGTCTGATCACCGCGGTCACCAAAGGAAGTGCGGATGAGTTTATCCTTTTGAATGCCATTATTATCGGTGTCACCTATCTTCTGGAGAGCAACCTCCTGATCAAAAAGGAAGCATCGAAGGTGATACAGTATGAGAACATTGACATGATCAAACCCGAACGCCGGGAAGAGTTGATGGCTGATCTTGAAAAGCGGACCGGCCTCAAGATCAATCGCATTACCCTGCACAAAGTGGATTTTCTCAAAGACACGGCGATCATTCGTATCTATTATTATGAGGATTAGGTTACTTGCGATATCCGTAACCGCTTTGTTTATCGTTGGTTCTACGGTATGCACGGCACAGGTGAAGGACGCAGGATTGTGGCTGGGTGTCAACGTTAAAAAGAACCTCACGCAAAAATTCTCCGTTGAATTCGGTCAGGCATTGCGTTGGAATGAGAACGTGACTGAGCTGGGATCGACATTCTCAGAAATCGGGGGGGCATACAAGATCAGGCCACGTCTTCATATCTCAGCTTTTTATCGCTTCGGGCAGGACCGGCAACTGGATAACCGGTATAGTTTGTGTCACAGGTACTATGCAGATCTTTCGTATAAAATAAAACTCAAGCCGATCAGTCTGACCTTTCGCGAACGTTATCAGGCGACTTACCGGGATATCAACCGTAGAGAAAAAGGAGAGGTGGCCAGGGATTACCTGCGCACCAGACTTGCATTGAAATACGACCTGGAAAAAAAATACACACCCTATCTGGAGGCTGAGGCTTTTTACCGGGTTGATGACTGGATCACGAAGATCCGCTTCAGGGGAGGCATGGAATACGACTTCAATAAATGGAGCAGCATTGAACTGTTCTATATGATCAATAAGGAAATACAGGTTGTCAATCCCTGGACCTCGTTTATCACTGGAGTTAGTTACACGTATTCCTTTTGATATTCATTACACAGAAATCCACGCATCAGACAGCAGCATGTTAAAGATCCATGTGGTCCATAATGCCGAGAAGAAAATGTGTGTTGCCAGCAGGCCAAGGTAAAGTTTCCTTTGTGCAAATCGCCTGGCGGTGATCATCAATAAAACACTACCCGCCAGAAGGAAAAATCCAAGATCAGAGAATGTCCAGTAGGTGGAGTAGGGCACCAGGGACAAAAAGAGAATTCCCAGTAATAGCAGAATTGAAAAAACCGGCGGGGTTAACTTTGTCGGGATCTGTTCAAGTTGCTTTTCGCCGTGCAGAAGAAAAACATAGAAAAAAGGGGTACAGCAAATATAGCGGTAGATGCTGTGCATGTTCCCGCCGTTGAACAGGATGGCGAACAAACACATGACGCCAAGATATACGGCTGAAAATTGAAACACATACTGCTTTCTTTCCTCATGGGGTGCGGTAAAAAGTTCCCTGACCGGTAGATCATTGCCTTTGTTTTTAAGCTTCAGCAAAAGTTGGTACATGACAAATAGAACCGCAGGCATGATAAAGAAGATCACCGCCATCGTCATTCCGAATGATTCATGTGACCAGTCACGGATGTCATGTGGAACAGCCAGTTTTGTGCCCCAGCCCTTCTGAACATCCATGAATGTGAAGATAGACCCACTGCCCACCATATGCTGGTAGATGCCCACCAGCAATGTTCCAAGTGCAAATGGAAGTGCTTTCTTCAGATATTCCCTAAGCAGAATAGTAAGTGGTAATTTATGATTCCGGATCAGGTCCAGCACGAAAAGTGCTCCGATGATCAGCGTACCGGAAGGCCGGGTGGCAGCGGCCAGTAATGCACCGGTAAAGTACATCCGGTATTTTCCCTTCATCATCCCGATCAATGCTACGGCAAGTGTAACGGCAAAAACCGCTTCCGTGTAAGGCATAAGAAAGGAAGCGATGGTAGGGAGGGTGAGGGCGATAAGAAACAGAATCCGGTTGTGCGCACTGCTCATTCTGTTCCAGGAATGACTCTGGAAAAGTAAAAAGAGGGAGGTCACAAAGAGGACATAATTAAGCAAAGGTACCCAAGTGATAGGCAGCAACGACAGTTTCCATACCAGCGGGAACAGCGGAAAGAATGCAAAGATGTAGTCACCGACGGTGGTGTTGACATCATAATCGGCTTCCCGGATCAGCATATAGTACCACACATCCCAGTGGTTCAGGGATTCTTCTGTTAATTCGGTGTATGGTCCTGTACCGTTACCAATCTACCCGTCTATATTCTGGTAGGGCTTGGCAACTTTGCCGAGTGTGCTTTTGAAAATGTGTTCATTCCCGAGAACAGTAAAAAGGGCAATCAACAACGCCAGAAATCCTCCGGCGGAAAGGCAATAAAATCTCAGGTCATTCATGGTAATTCAAATCGCAAAATCATCTCATTTATTATATCATGAACTATGAAAGATGAAATCAATTTTATCTTTCATAGTTCATGAACAATACCCATGAGATCATTGGCCGCGAAAGTGGCGATTTTTTATGAATGAACAACGGGAGGTGGTCCGAAATAACTTATGACTGTCATCAGCTCGTTGACTTCCTATGTAAACATGTCCTTCCTGAGACTGTGTTGTCAGGAGTAAAAGATATCAGAGGTTAGACGTACAATATTTTTCCTTGTACACCATCATCAGAAGAGGTAAATAACTTTATTGATAGATCCCTCGCTACGCTTCTATATTTCTTCATATCCGACCCAACAACTTTGTCATCCTGAAGCGTAGCGAGGGATCTATAAAGCGACATGACAGCCAGCTGATCAAGGTCAATTTCCTTTGGAAATTAACGTGGTCATCCTGTCATTCATCATTGAATAATAATTCGCTGTCTCCCTAACAGGCCATCTTCGGACATCACTTCAATGAAATACATGCCCGTGGGGAGACTGCCCCGTTCGATGGTGAGGTTTGTGTCCGAGAGACCTTCCTGCCTCCTTACCAATTCTCCCGCTAAACTGTAAATCCTGTAAGAACTGCAGGCGACAGAAGACCGGATCGTGGTGGCCTTGTCAAACGGGTTCGGAAATACATTCAGTGACACCTCTGCAGCATGAAGGTCTGTCAAGGATGTAGGGATGTCGCATGGCAGGGTGCCATCCGGATAAATGGTGCTGTCTTGTTCTACATAGCAGTTCAGCATCCAGGTGGTCTCAAAAGGAGGAACAAGTTCTGTTAGCAGTCCGTATGTACTGCCGATGCCTTCGATGACGGCCACATACTTGCTGGCCGCACCCTGGCTTAACCAGTATCGTTTGCGGTATCCGAGGTTTGTCAGCACGGAATCAATTTCTGCAACGACATTGTCCGAGCCGGGAATGAAGGTATCTCCCACCATCACATTGAAATCGTAAATAAGCGTTTCGGTGTTTTGCCCTGGATTTACAGCAAAGACCTGCTTCATATTGATGTCCTGGCGAATGGCAGCCTGGTAGATATTCTCATAGTAAACGTATGCTGGTGTGTTGGTACATCCTTGTGGGCATGTGGCAGGACCGGAGACATAATCCTTATCGCTTCCGGTGCGGTAGATCTTCTTGTAGATGGTTGACCCGATGGTTGTATCGCCGTCGATAAAAAGTTTATAATTTTCTTCGTGGACACAGGTACCACTGCAACAGCAATTAAAGCCGTGTCCATTGCCGGTCCATTCCACCCAGGTGGTGTTGTCTGCTTCAGAGAAGGGTTGGTATTGTTGTCCGTAAGTGATTCCGCACAGCGCTACCCCGATGATCAGTAGTCCTTTTTTCATAATCCGATTTTATTTTTAGCGTCATTGTAAGTGTGGAATCTCCAATTTAATAAAATAAATTCAGGATGACATTAAGCAAATAAGAAGAGTTCAACCCAAATTATGCAGTAGGAGGTGAAGAATGAGCCGAACTATCTTCATTAGTTGGGTTAAAGTTGAAGATCCGCTGAAACCGATTATCTTGGTTACAGTAATAAAAATATGAACCCGTAAAACGTATAGGTTATGACTTGGAATGATGACGATCAAGACATACAATACCAGGTGGTGATCAACCACGAAGAGCAATACAGCATCTGGCCGGCAGACCGGGAACTTCCCCTGGGATGGAATGCCGCGGGGAAACAAGGGACCAAACAGGAATGCCTGGACTACATCGAAGAGGTGTGGACGGATATGAGGCCCTTGTCGCTCCGCAAGAAAATGGAGGAGGATGCGAAGAAACACATTTCAGGGTAGGTGGGAATGTAATGGGTTTCAGATATGGCTTTCATATGACCTGGCAACTTTCTGCCTTTGTGGTTATCATGGTACTGGTGTCTGCATGCAGGCATCAGCCCCCTGTTGTTGTCATACAGCCATATACCGGCATAGATCAGACCACATGTGACACGGTGCAAAAAGTCATTGAGGAAGTATATCAATTTAACGTATCTGTACTACCAACCAGGGACCTGCCGGAGAAAGCCTTTACCAATGTGAAATCCCCGCGGTATCGCGCAAGTATTCTTTTAAAGGATTTAAAGGAACACTTGCCGGCATCGGCTGATCATATCCTGGGGCTTACCACAAAGGATATTTCGATTACCAAATTGGATGCATCTGGAAACGTAAAAAAGCCGGAATATAAATACGAGGATTGGGGCGTTTTTGGCCTGGGAAGCAGACCGGGGCCGAGTTGTGTGGTGTCACTTTTCCGGCTGAAGTCGGATGATCAGGGTAAATTTTATGAGCGTTTGAAAAAGATCAGCATCCACGAGATAGGCCATAACCTGGGACTGAAGCATTGTACCTCTCCCGGATGTGTGATGCAGGATGCCGCAGAAACGATCAGGACCATTGATGCGGTGAACCTGGAGCTATGCCCTGAATGCCGGAGGCAAATAGATGGCTGATCACTCCTTGAAATCTACTTCAATTTGGCAAAAGGATTATACTGAACCCGAATACAAATACACACGCCCCTGTCAGCTCGCAGGGGCGTGTGCAATTAATGACTTTAGAAAGATTTATTTCTTTGGACGCCTTGCAAATTCCCGGTACAAAAACCAGGTGAGTACTCCCAGCAGGTTGGTTTCGGGAATATGGAGGTAAGGTAGGTGGGGAAGTATCAAGTCAATTAATCATCCATCCCTTTCCCGTCCATGATCTGCGGCAGGTATTTTTCGATCCTGGCTTCGCGGGTCTTGGATTGCTTGGCGGAGGAAAAGTACAGCAGATAGGCCCTTTGTCTTCCGGGTGTCAATGCCTTGAAAGCAGTTTTCAGCTTTGGGTTTTCATCCAGTTTGTTTTGAAATTCTTCGGGGATATTGAATTCCTTTGTCTTCTTGAACGCCACCTTCAGTCCGGATTTCTCTACCTCCACAGCTTCGTGGATGTATGCTTTTAAAACAGGTGACAGCTTCCTTATCTGTTGGAGATCGGTAAATCTAATCTGGCGGGCCGACTGCACATTTTCCGTTTGCTGGATCAGGATGCCTGCAGGGTCTTTCAATAAAACCCCTTTATGAAATAGCAGTGCGCAGTAGTCCTTAAAACCATGGATCAAAACGACATTTGTTTTCTGATAGGTGTAACATGGGACACCCCATTTCAGTTCTTCGGTCAGCCCACAGTCGAGGATGATGGCTCTTAGCTGATTGTATTCCTCCTGCCACTTGCTGTCTTTATTAAAAAAGAAATCGACCTTGGGGTTCATGTGTTTTTGTTATATAAATTGGAAGAACCAAGATAACAAAGTCGGGAAGAACGCCTCTAATTGATGTAGAGCGCCAATGCCAGATCCAGTACTTCGTTAATGACTGATAGCGGCAGATCCTCATTCGGGTTGACCCTTAGAATCTTCATTCGGGAACGGTTGCCTGCTTCCAGGGAGGGATGGTCTATTTTGTTTCCTTCCACGATCAGGATATATGGCTCATCCGTTTTTTTATCTACCCATAGATAGCAGAACATTTTCTTCCCGATGCAGAAACAGGGCATTCCGTACTTTGTCGTTTCAGTGATCCGGTGATCCAGTTTAAGTATCAGCCCCCTCAACGCCAGCAAACAACTTCGGTTGGGCTCTCCCTGATGAAGGTAAAAGTGGTTTAGGTTGCTTGTCATGGAACAACTTGACGTATGGATCCTGCATAGAGGTGTACCGCAAATATACCGGGTAAACTTTATCCCGGGCCATTTTCTCATGTATAAAAGGTTAATCCCAACTTATGCAGTAGGAGGTGAGGAACGAGCCGAACTATCTGTATTTAGTTGGGGTTATCCCGATTTAGAAAA
>JAGQZQ010000090.1 GCA_020435415.1 Flavobacteriales bacterium | reverse complement strand
GTTCCTCACCTCCTACTGCATAAGTTGGGTTAAAACGATACATAGGAGATGGTGAGTAAGGTGCTGAAGAATTGAGCGAGGATGCATAGCACGTATGTGAATATCATGGTAATAATGTCAATTCTCCCTTCCGCATAAAGCTGTGAGATGGTGCGATAACTTTTCGCAATGCAACCCATGAAGAACGTGGCGGAAACAATAAAAATACCCAGGAGCAGGGCACCCCACCACCATCCTTCGGCTCCCCCGCGGATAAACAACAGGGCCAGAAACAGAATAATGATGGTAGACAAAGTACAGGTCCAGGCAAAGAACCGGAACCTGCGCTGACTTAACCGGAGAATTATTTTTTCCATCTTTGAGCAACCAAATTAAAAAAATAAGGTACAACCGATGCAAAGGAAATCCTTTGGGCTTAGCCTTTCATTGTCTGAGGTGCCCGAATCATAAAATTTCCTGCCCTTACTATGTTTGATACCTGGCAAAATACACTGGTTTTTCTGGGAGGCTTCCTTATTGTTGCGGTGGCTGCACATCAGCTGGCGAGGTATTTTAAGAAGGTAAAGTTACCTGTTATTACCGGCCTACTGGTCGTGGGTATTCTGTCAGGTCCCTTTGTTTTTAAGCTTATTCCAAGACATGCGATAGCAGACCTGGGCTATGTGAATGATTTTGCCCTGGCATTCATTGCATTTGCAGCAGGGTCTGAATTGTACCTCCGCGAGATGAGAGGGCGGTTCGTCAGCATCAAATGGATGACGTTCGGGCAGTTGGTGGTGACCTTTGCCATTGGAGCGGTTGCTGTTATCCTGTTGGCGCCTCACATTGCCTTCATGCAGGGAATGACCCCAAAGTCCGTGACGGCTGTTGCTTTGCTGTTTGCCACCATTTTTGTTGCACGTTCCCCTGCTTCGGCCATTGCCATCATCAACGAGTTAAGGGCAAAAGGGCCTTTCACCAAAACCGTCATGGGTGTGACGGTGATCAAAGATGTGTTGGTGATCATCCTTTTTGCCGTATGTATTTCCGTAGCGGAAGCATTAATACAGGATGTGGACATTCGTCTGAGTTTCCTGTTGCTGCTATTGGCTGAACTATTGTTGTCCTTCTTCCTCGGATACCTTCTGGGGAAATGGCTCGGTGTGATCATGAATTATGTTACCAACAGTAGTCTCAAGGTAGTTCTTATTCTGCTGAGCGGATTTTCAGCCTTCCTTTTCGCGCACTTTTTCAAACACTGGTCCGAAAATCACTGGGGTGTGGAAATTTACCTGGAACCCCTCCTGATAACCATTGTTGCCAGCTTTGTGGTGACCAACTATAGCCGGCATCGCCTGGAGTTCCTTAAGATCATGCATGAGACCGGTCCGAAGATATATGTGTTGTTCTTCACGCTGACCGGTGCTTCCATGTCATTGGATATGCTGTTGGAGGTATGGGGGATTGCGTTGTTATTGTTTTCCATCAGATTGGTTTCGTTGTTTGCCGGTGGTTTGATCGGCGGTGCGTTGGCAGGAGATCCGTTAAAGTTGAATGTGATTGCATGGATGCCTTATGTGACACAGGCCGGGGTGGGACTTGGACTTGCTACGGTTGTTGCCGCGGAGTTTCCTGAATGGGGTGTCCAGTTCTCAACCATCGTGATCGGGGTGATTGTTCTGAACCAGCTCGTTGGTCCGCCACTTTTTAAATGGGCGCTGGGTATTGCAGGCGAGGATCACTCTCGGGCAGAAACCCCGGGGTTTGACGGCAACCGGGACTGTGTCATCTTCGGGTTGGAGAATCAATCTGTGGCCCTGGCCAGACAGCTTGCAGCAAACGGATGGAAAGTGCGTATAGCGACCAAAAGGGAAGAATACTCCGATTTTGAAGCACCGGATCTCGACATCCAGCGTTTGCCCGATATTAACCTCGGCGAGTTGCGCAACCTGGAGATGGAAAAGGTGGAAGCCATTGTGACGATGCTGTCTGATGAGGAGAATTTCAGGATTTGTGAAATGGCATACGAGAATTTCGGGACCAAGGACATGGTGGTGCGGCTTCATGAGCGCAGTAACTTTGACAGGTTTCATAAGCTGGGTGCGCTGATCGTTGAGCCCAGTACGGCCATTGTGAGTCTGCTAGACCACTTTGTACGTTCACCTCATGCCACATCGCTGCTCCTTGGAATGGCCAAAGATCAGGATACCATTGAACTTGAGATCAGAAACGAGGACCTTCATGGCATGGCATTGCGCAACCTGCGATTGCCAGCGGATGTGATTATCCTATCCGTAACGCGGGCCGGTCAGATGCTGATCTCCCATGGTTATACAAGGCTCCGGATCGGAGATATGGTCACCCTTGTAGGATCCAGGGAAAGCCTGGAGAAGGTGAGGATGAAGTTTGAAGGGGGGAGATAGTTTAAGGTTTGAAGTTTAAGGTTTGTGGTTTGCCTTACCCTCAGTAGCTTTAGCGAAGGAGGGTAGTTAGGGCATTTGGTGGAGGGTTGGCAGAAGGTTCATGCCGGAAACCCCGAAAGGGCGTTGTGATTATGGTGCTGTCATTTAACACAAAACATATAACCCCAAAGGGGTGCCTTATTTATAGCACGATACGGATAGGGGGGATGTACAAAACCCCGAAGGGGTGACACCATTGCCAGGATAACACAATCCTCGGGGCACCACCGAAACGCCATCGCCTAAAACCAAATTTTCTAATTTTACCGGCATAACACCGTATTATGCTGGGACTTCAACTGCCTACCGATCCGCGTTGGGCAAACATTGCCGAAAAAAATATCGAAGAAATTCTGACCGATCATGCATACTGTGAACAAAAAGCTGCATCCACAGCCATCTCCCTGATCATTCAATACCCTGAACATAGCGAGTTGGTAACGGCTATGAGTGAACTGGCAAGGGAAGAGATGGAGCATTTTCAACGGGTCCATCAGCTGATCCTGCAACGTGGACTGACGTTGGGTTGGGAACGCAAGGATGAATATGTCAATGATCTGGCAAGGATGATCAGAAAAGGGGAGGGCAAAGTGGTGGCCCTGGTAGATAAGCTGCTTTTTGCTGCCCTGGTCGAGGCAAGGAGTTGCGAACGCTTCAAGGTTTTGTCTGAGAATATTGAGGATACGGAGTTAGCCGCCTTTTATCGCGAATTGATGATCAGCGAAGCCGGTCATTATACGATGTTTCTAAGTTTTGCCAGACAATACGGAAAACCTGAAAATATTGATGTGGAACGTCGCTGGAAGGAGTTCCTGAAGTATGAGGCGGAAGTGATCAGTCAATATGGGAATACGGAGCGTATCCACGGTTGATGCCATAAAAAAAGGGGCAAGCTACTCACATCGCACCGCTACAACCGCCGACCCTTGCTGTCTTCCGACCCTGGGGGGTTAAGCAGGAGCTGGTCGTATGAGACTTACCCCGCACAAAAGTAACAACATTTCACGGATTGGTAACACTTAGGTCAAAAGTATCGCTGGATACCGGTCAGAAAGTGGGAATATTCACCGGTCTCCTTCCGGATGATTCCCTTGTCATCCATGGCATCCAGGCGTACTTCGCCGGATGCATGAATGATTCTCTGATGGGGTAGGATGATGCCCACGTGCATGACCTTACCTGCAGGTTCTTTTGCGAAAAAGGCCAGGTCACCCACCCTGCCTTTCTGAAGATCACCAATCTTTTCACCAACCGATACCTGGGCGGACGAATCCCGTGGAAGTGCAATGCCATTCAGGGCGAATACCATTTGTGTAAAACCGGAACAGTCGATGCCAAATGGACTGCGCCCCCCCCACAGATAGGGTGATCCCAGGTAATCCATGGCATCGCTGACGATATGGTCAGGGTGGAAGCTTCTGTTTGCATTGGTCTTACCAGTGACCATGTACCGGTCGGTTTCCAGCGTAAATTGACCATTTTCAAAACCTGGAAGAACTGCACCTTTGGTCAGGTGGATCCTTTTTGTTCCGCTCTCATTCAGGATGGCAGATACCGTTTCCAGTAAGCGTACGGTGTTTGTCCCGGTTGTACTGGCTTGGTATGGGTGGGCTTGTTTGGGATCTATCCACCCCTCATAGTCATCATGGTGACTGCGAATATGCAGCCAGCCGGGTTCTGTATCGATGACGCGGAAAGTTTCTCCGAACAGCAGCTGGGAAACAATCTCTGCCTTATCCGATGGCATTGCCCTGCATGGAATGACAGATAAATGACAAATGCCGGTTGCTTCCGTCCGGAATTCCATGATAATGCTTAAACCAGTTCTACGATCATGGCCGAAGCGCCGCCGCCACCGTTGCAAATACCGGCGCCACCTCGTTTTGCACCGTTTTGTTTCAGTACATTCAGAAGGGTAACGATGATCCGCGAACCGGATGAGCCGAGGGGGTGCCCCAGGGAAACGGCACCGCCATTCACATTCACCTTTGAAGCGTCCAGCTTCAATTCGTTCATATTTACAATTCCGACGACGGCAAATGCTTCATTGAGTTCCCAGAAATCGATGTCCGAGGCATTCAGTCCTGCCTTGGCGAGTGCTTTGGGTATGGCTTTGGATGGTGCGGTGGTGAACCATTCGGGTGCATGCGCTGCATCAGCATATGACACAATTTTTGCCAGTGGTTTAAGTCCCAGTTCCTTCACCTTCTTTCCGGAAGCCAGAACCAAGGCTGAAGCTCCGTCATTGATGGTTGATGCATTGGCTGCGGTCACGGTACCCCCGTCGGGTTGAAAAACAGGCCGGAGGCCGGGAATCTTATCAAGTGCAACCTTGGTATATTCTTCATCTTCATTAACCACCACCGGGTCTCCTTTGCGCTGGGGTACGGATACGGCTACGATCTCATCATTGAACTTACCGGCCTTCCATGCCGCTGCGGAACGCTCGTAGCTGGTAATGGCAAATTGATCCTGTTCCTCTCTGGTGATGTTGCAATCGCGGGCACATAGTTCAGCAGCATTGCCCATGTGGTATTTGTTGTAAACGTCGGTCAAGCCGTCGAATACCAGGCCGTCAACCAGTTTGCCATCACCCAGACGGTAACCGGTTCTTGCCTGCGGCAGATAATATGGTACGTTGGACATACTTTCCATGCCTCCGGCTATAACCACGTCATTATCTCCGGAAAGGATGGACTGTGCACCCAGCATGATGGACTTCATGCCCGAGGCACAAACCTTATTCACTGTTGTACATGGGATGGTATTGCTCAGACCTGCAAAAATGGCGGCTTGTCGTGCCGGTGCCTGTCCTGCACCTGCCTGTAGTACATTGCCCATGAAAACCTCATTCACTTCTTCTTTGGCGATACCTGCTTTTGTCAATGCGCCTTCGATGGCAACGGCACCCAGCTTAGGGGCGCTCAGAGACGAGAGGTTTCCGTTGAAACTACCCATAGGGGTTCTGACCGCCGAAATAATATAAACTTCATTCATCTGAAAATCTTCTTAATAGGTTAGGATGCGTGAAATTAAGGAATAATTCCAAGCGCAGGAAGTAAGCCCTTCAACGTGTTTTCAGAACCTTAATCCCAAACCATGCAATAGAAAATTTTCTAGTGCATAGCGATTAAGAAAATCAACCTTTCCGGCTTGTACTTCATACATCCGAAAAGTGTTTTTCTAAATCGGGATAACCCCAACTAAATGCAGATAGTTCGGCTCGTTCCTCACCTCCTACTGCATAACTTGGGTTAACATTTATTAACACGATGTCTTGCAGCAATTGGACCGGGTTGTGCGTCATATGATCAGAAACCAATTAAAACGATGAGTCATGAAAACGAATCAACCAATTTTACGCAACGCATCATTGATCGGTATGCTGCTCATCGCAACAGCCACCTTCGCCCAGGGGTGGAAGGGTGCCAATGAAGACGGTACCATCTCAAAAGACGAAACCACTTACGAGTCCGAAGAGGCGGATGGCTGGAAGGGGAATAGTGAAGACAGCCGCCTCACAAAGGATGAATCCAATGGATCGAACTTGCGCGAAGCCGGTCCGGGTACAGGAACGGATCAGCAGTTGGCATTGTCAAAGAAGGAGGCCAAAGTATATCCAACCGTGGTAAAGGATCAGCTGAATGTGTCATTTAACTGGCCTGAGTCAGGGGAAGTGGAAGTTGAACTGTATGACCTGATCGGGAAGAGGGTCTGGAAAAAAACGATCTGGAATGATGGAGGCGCATTTCATCACACAATCGCCGGAGATATTGCGGGCTGCGGCACTTATATAGTTAGGGTTACCCAGGGTAGCCTCACCTTCACCCGCAAGATTTATAGCACCTGTTAACCGGATTCCCCTCCGGACGATTGAGGGAATGTGCATAGGTGTGGGACAAATCCTGGGTTGATTCCACCACACCTATGCCTTCACTCTTTTTTTATTACTGCCTGTCGCTTTCCCGGATACGATCCGTTATAGATGTAGCGTTTACTTAACAAGGAGCCTTGGAAACTCCTTAGTTGGTTACATCCGGATGGGGCGGTTGGCGCATAAATAGGAAACTAGTGACCCTCTTCTCGACAAGCTGCCGCCCTTCCGGTTTTTCTTATCCCAGGTTATACCGCAGAAAGTTTTCTATTTCATAACGATTAAGAAAATCAATCTTTCCGGCTTACGCTTCGCTCATCCCCAAAGTGATTTTCTAAATCGGGATAAGCCCAACTAAATACAGATAGTTCGGTTCATTCCTCACCTCCTACTGCATAAGTTGGGCTTATTTATTCCGCAACGTTTTGTTAATCTGATCAATGTTTTTATTTTTGCCCCCTCGTTCACGGAGCCTTGCTTCGGGAACAAAGGAGAATCAGTAGCTCAGCAGGTAGAGCACATCCCTTTTAAGGATGGGGTCCTGGGTTCGAGCCCCAGCTGATTCACATAAAGCACCCTATCCCTGGGGTGCTTTTTTTATTGGGTAGATCCGGTAAGCAGTTATGGGGGCGAGAAGTTTATCCCGCGCTTTTCTTGCGGGAAGCCCCAGCTGATTCACAAAGGCATCCTATAGTAAGGGTGCCTTTTTTTGTTGGAGAGATCCGGTTATTAGCAAAGGGGGCGAGAAGTTTATCCCGCGCATTTCCTGCGGGAAGCCCCAGCTGATTCACATAACCCGTGCAATTTCTGGTTTTCCGTTTTCTGTTTGCACTTCAAGAACTTCAACATGTTGCTTAGTCGTCTCAAAAGTTGGATTGAGAAGTTCTTCAATTGCTGTTTCGATATATCGTTTCTCTTCGGTCATTTTATATTACGCACAACGGTTCGGCTAAAATGTCGTGCAACGGTTAGGTTGGTTACGCATGCATTTTAGCTATTGTTGTGGTGTCGTTATTTATCCTTTTTTATCACGAACATTTATTCTCGCTCTCTCAACAATCTCTTGATAGTCGGATTGAAACGGTTCGCTTAATTCTTTTTCCAATATGCATTCAATGTCCCACAAAACCCTTTCCTCAGCTTGGTCTTCAAATTTATCAGAGTCAAAGCGCTCGTTAAACCTACCGAGAAATTCGAATAGGACTATCGCTTCGTCCCTAGTCAATTGGATATTTACATTCTTACTATTCATATTTATTCACTTGAAGGATATTCGGAGAAGTACACATCCATTCCAATTTCGCCCATAATTGCCATTGATTTCGAGTTTAATATGCCACCGCCACCTGTTGCATCTTTACGGATACCAAAACCTATATCGGCAACGTATTTATTCGGTTTTAAAGTTTTTCCCTTGTTCATCAGCCAAGTTTCAAGAGCGTCTATTTGGGTTGGCAAATCCCAATCTTCATCACAAAGCCAATCTAACTTTTCTCCTGAGTCTTCTGCGTAAATATTAATTGGCATATCGGTTCTCTTTAATGTTAATGCACTACAACGGCTCTGTATAAAAAACGTAGGGCTTTCGGAGCACTTTACTGTCAGCTGAGTAGAATGTTTGTTGAGAGCATTAAACTCTCTGAAACTCTTGTCTGCCCTATGCTTTTTATACTTTGTTATGTGGCGTTTTTATTTTTCCTTCTTGTCATTATAGATTTTTGCTAGGGCTTCAATCAGTTTCGGAATGTGTTGATAGTCAAATTCTGGTCCGGGGTAAATATGATTTTTTCCATCCGTCTTATTCAACCGTACTGTTTCATTTTCAGGTACAACTGTTATTCTTAGATTAAATTCTGGTGCGTCCCAACCAAGTGGGATTTGCAGATAGTCGTGGTGGGCAGAGTCTTTATTGTATTCCATAATTCATTATTTCAGGTTACATGGATATGGTTGCATGGTTTGAGGTACAGAGACGAAAATTGAATAAACATACTCTCCAAGCGGGTCCAATTTCTGACTGAAATAAACTTCCTTTTGTAAGTAACATTTTCCCGTTTTGGTGCTTTTAGCGTATACGTCTGCAAGAATAAACCGACTTTCCTTTATTCCTGTGTATTTGTTGGTGACTATTGCCCATTGCGATTTATTGGTTAGAATAACTTTCTCAATTGAATAATTGAGCCACTCAGGAGAAGAAGCCAAAGCATTGTAAAGCTGCTTCTTCAATGTTGGGTCATTGATATAATCACTCTTTAAAGTCAAATTGTTAAAGTCTTCAAGTTTCTTGTTGTAACAGTCTGTGTAATATATCGGGAAGTTGTATATCTGTTTTACTCTTTTGTCTTTCCAACCACTGTCATAACGATAGTTTGGGTCAGGATAGCCTTCAAATTCTTTTGTGTATGAATTGCCGCTACTCGTGTAAGAGATATTTAATGTCTTCAAATTGAATGAAATGTCGGTTATCGAAGGATTCATAAACTCTTCACCGTCTGCTTGGATAACAAGTTCTTTTGATTTTAGGGAATTGAGAAACTCGGCAATCTTTTCTATTTTTTTCTTATCGTAGAAAATGTCTATTGAATAATCCATTGTGGGTTCGTATTGACCTTGATTAAACTTGAAATTATACATAGCAAGCTTGTATTCATTGTCTACAATAAAGACCAACAGCTTCCACATGCTTGAATAGTTGCCTTGCTTTTCATTTCGGAGAACAAAGCTCGAATTTTTGTAAGGGTCGAAACTAAATACGGGTGTTGCACCGATTGGAAATGTGTATTCCCGATTATCTCGGTTGTATTGAAAAACAAATGCACTGTCTTTAGGCTGTATCCAAAACAGAGGCAAATCGTCACGAATTCTTTTCTGCCTTCGCTGATAAAGAGTAGTATGCCTTATTTGAGTGTTTTCATCAATGACTTCAGGCTTTGGTATTGAAGGATCCCAATACCTTCCGTAATCAGTTCCACCGCCTGGAAGATTATGAAATCCGTATGATGATTTCTTGTCGTATGCTATCGTCCTTTTCTTGTATTCATTTAGTTCTTCTTCTGTCGCTTCTCGCCATTTTTCCCACCAAATTATATTTACCCCAACATTGTGAGCAAGTTCAGAATAATAGTCAATTAGGCTGTCTCTAACGACTGGATTGTTTTTGTTGTAGTCCTTATTATCCTTGAGCTTCTCAGATAATTCTGACTTGATTTCTTCAAGAGTTTTTGTCGGCGTGTTTTTGATTTCATATTCTGGAAGGTTGTCTGAGATTAGCACATATTCTCGTCCATTGTCGTCTGTGCTGAAACTCTCCTGAGATTCGAGAAGAAAAAAATCAACTTTACATTCATTGAAGTCCTGTCCGAAAACTTGGTTGAAGCCGAAAATTGTGATCGTCAGTGCTAACGCAGTTTTAATGTTCATAGTCATCTTTTTAAAATGCCACATAACGGTTCGGGTATTGCCGCAGTGGGGGATTTTTAGCACAAATGTTCAATAGATGCACTGCTGCTCGTTCACGCACAAAAGTTTCATAGAAGCACTTCACCCCCCATTGCGGCAATACCATGTTAGCTGCTGCCCGATTGTCCATTGTCATTTGTAGTTTGCGGTAAATCCTGTTGTCAAAACTCCTGTGTTATTGTCTTTCTTATACTCAACTTGTATTTGATAATATTCTCCTCTCTTTAGCTTCGGTGTCTTTACCGTTATTGTTTGCAATCCTGTTGTTGTGATTTGTGTTTTGTGAATTGGTTTTGTCTTTTCGTTCTTGTCGTAAATTAAAACTGTAACATCACAAGTTTCGGTAAAATAAATGTCAAGTTGAACTTCTTTTTTTGAGAGGCATTTTATTTTTCTGATGTTGGTTTCATCGGTCTTTACTTCGGGTTCCAATTTCGTTCCGTATTGCTTGTTGCCTTTCTTGATGTAAGTAATCACTCCGTCTATTCCAGGGAAGATGTTATACATAACAGGGAAATAGGGAAGAACATAATTTGTATAAGGTGAATTGCTCTGTTGAAATACAACTCTTGGAAAAGCAACTCCGCCTAATGTGTCATACACATAAGCGGAAAAAGTGATGAACTTTTTCTTTGCTTCTTTTCTGTATTCGTCAAGATACTCTTTCGGGATTTTGCTTTCATCCATTTTCAAACTATCAATTTTGAAAACAGGTTTGAAATTTTTTGTCGGAATGAATTGTTGTCCGTTCATATAGAAACCGCTATCAGTCATTGTAACGAAAACAGTTTGTGGTTCTTTGGTTCTGCCACTTAGAAAGTTGTAATCGTTGTAAGTAATCATCAACTGCTTTTGTTTGTCAATGATGGTGTCGCCATCATAAACCATTGTTATGATTTGCTTCTTTTCAAACTCTGCCAACCTTGTTGTGTCATTGTAAAATCGTCTGCGGTAATGAAGCTGCACTTCGTCACCTTTTGTGAGTTCAAAGTTGGAATTGATTGGAGTTGTGTTTTCTAATCCTTTCGTTAGGTCTTTAAATACTTCGCCTAAACAATACTTTGTTGATGACTTGCAATTGTCTGCAAGTTCAATCACATTAAGTTCTGGTCGGTAAGTCAAAGCATATTTGCAATTATCGTCAATGAAAAACTTGATTGGTGTTCTGTCGTCGGGAACTAAACTATCTCTTGGATAACTTCTTCGTAAGTCAATGTATTCGCTTTTTATTTTCCCTTGCTTTCCGAAAATTATTCCTTGCTGGTCAAGTTTAGCAATGAGTTTGAGGTTGTGAATTGTTTGAAAGTTTTGGTCAAGCAGGATTAGTTCTTTGTCTGCAAGGTGTTCGTATTCGTAATAATTTGTTTTTGCTCCGTCAATGTCTTTGAACTTTGTCCAACGAATTTTTTGAAATGTCTTGCCTTGAATTGTCGTGTCGTTAAGAACTTGTTTTGTCAAAATGTAATTGTAAATCGTTATCGAATCGTTATCGGTGATGTTCATATAAAGAACCGAAGATTTCAAGTCAAACCAACTTTCCTGTCCGAATGATTGGAGTGTAAAAACTGTCCCGATTAAAAATGTAAAAAGTTTCGTCATTCGTGTTTTGTCTGTTCGTTTTATGCAGTCAGTTTCGGGTTAGCACTGTCCCCACGGGTTGCAGCTAACGTTTTTGCGCTTGGCGCAGTGGGGGACTTAGAAGCACTAAACTGTCAACCTGCACCGAAGCTGAATAGAAGCACGAACTTTCAATTTTGCACGTCAACCCCCATTGCGCCAAACGCATGTTAGTGGCTGCCCTTCTTTCTGTCGTCATTGTGTCTGCTTGGTTTTATGTTCAATTTTCATTAGTGGTTCAATCTCTGTCAACTTAGCTGTGAACTTGCCTTTGTAATTCTTGATTGTCTCTTTACAGTCAAGTCCTTTTAAGTTTAATTTATTGAATGTTTCCTTGTCCGACTGATACGAAATTATATATTCTATTTTGTCATTGTCCACATAGCCGTTAAAGCATACAGTTGAAATTGCGTTTACCACGTCCGCTTCAAATATTTCGTGAACTGTCCGAATAGCAACTTGAAATACAACACTACTGTATAGTTGATTTAATGCTGTGTTTGAAATGCTTGTCTCTTTGAAATTGTCTTCGGTTTTTACATATTTCACACTTTTAGTTCTCGGCAAACTCTCAATTTGAGGTAAGCAAAAGTCAATAACTAAATGTTCCTTATCAGGGTTGTAATCAAGTTCATATGTTTTTGGAAAATAGTCGGGATACGTTGAATTGTTTAATACCAAGTCGCAATTTTCAATAATTGAATGAGGTTTCTTTTGAAGATATTCTTCTTTCATCAAGTCAATTTTGTTATTGAAATCAGATTGGTCTTTGTAATACTGTTCTTTTCTCTTTTCCCATTCAATTACTTCGTCTCGGTTCTGTTCTTTTGTCCGTTCAATTTCTTTATTGTATGAGATTGTGTCTTGCTCATATTTTTCAATATTGTCCTTATTTTGTTTTTCAATTCGAGCTTTCTCTGCTAACCAGTTGGAATGAGAGTTTTTGAAATCTTGAATGCTTTTATCAATCTTTTTTTGTTGCCAAGACTTGAATAAGTATTTTTCTAAAAAGTTGAATTGTGGTTGAAATTCACTGTCTGTTTGTAATGGTTCTTTGGGGACAGTAATATGTCCCGCTTTTATTGGTTTTGTAATTTTATCAAGTCTTGTTTGTAGATAATTTTCTGGCGAAACTTCTTTGAACGGTCTATGATTTTTGAGTTCTTCCCAATTTACTGCATCATTTACATTGATTGTCTGTTCTAAAAGTGTTTCAAGTTGTTTAATTTGTTCTTCAGCTTCTTTTGTTTTTTCTTCTGCTTCTAAAATGTTTGATTGTTTGTAATAGTCACTTTGCAATTTGCCTTTTACTTTCTCCCATTTTGCATTAAATCGCTCAACTTGTCTTTCAATTTTCTCTTCCAATACCCATTCGTCATAGGCTTTAAGAAATTTATGTTCTTTTAGTCCAAGGTGGCGAACTCTTGTAAAATATTGAAAATCTCCATTATATGTAATCTCATCTTCAATGTCGTCAATTTGAATAAGGTCTTCGTCATCTGTATCAATTACGGTGTCAACTAATACTTTGCTGCCAAATAATTTAATTACTCCACGATTTACTAACTCAAAAAAACAGTCTTTGCAAGCCTTTACATCACCAAGTGCTGAATGTGAAGCTGTCAATGAAGTTGAAAAAACTTTTTCATAAAGTTCTTCAAGAGTTGGCCACTTGTAGCCATATCTTCCTGGCAGTTTACAATAGTCAGTCGTAAGTTCTTTAGTGCATAGCTTGTCAATTTTATGAATGCTTGATTTTATGTTGTAACGCATAAACTCTGCGTGAACAACTTTTTTGTCAAAGTCAATATTGTGTGCTACTAAAACTGTCGCTTTGCTAAGTAGGTCAGAAAATTTTTTAAGAACTTCAACTCTGTCTTGCCCTTTCTCATTTGCAATTTCATTTGTTATACCGTGAATTGCAGAAGCGTCTGCCGGAATTTTAAAGCCGTCTGGCTTTAGTATTATTGTTTCACTTTCAATTTCTTGTCCGTCTTTGTCGGTCAATATCCAACCTATTTCTACAATTCTTGGCCAATTTTCAAGCTGTCCAACTGGTGCTTTCCAGTCTAACGGTAGTCCTGTTGTTTCTGTGTCAAGGAATAAATACATTTTTTTCTTTGTTAATCGTTGTGTTGTCGTCACTTAGGGTTGCCACTAACGTTTCGCGGCTAAACATTGGGCGCTATCAAGGCAAAGACCTTTTCTTAGCTCAGC
>JAGQZQ010000089.1 GCA_020435415.1 Flavobacteriales bacterium | reverse complement strand
GTGTCATTATATTATAGCCTTGCTGAAAATAGCGGGGTGGTCACCGACCAATTGGGTGTTTACATATCAAAAACAATTGAGGATGTGGCAAATGATGATGATGGAAAGACGTCTTTCAATATGAAACCTGCTTCGGTGGAGACACCGGAAGGCGTAGCATTGCAAAACAGCGGACAATGGAATCAGATGTGTGGCGTATATAAGGCCGCTGGTGGAGAGGAATTCATTACCATAAGCCGGTATGCCCCAAGAAAATCTGATTTTACCAGAAGACATGTCAAAGTGAAGGGGTTGGCTAACGCAGCCTATTACTACATTGACAATGTTCAAGTGGTTCCTATTTCAAAGGACGCATCTTGTGTTTGTGAACTCTCGGAAAAAGAAAAAATGGAGTTATGGACAAGGAAGCTAAAGGATGGAAACACTCTGGAACTGGAGGATATTCAATTTGATTTTAACAAAAGTGACCTATTGCCCGCATCATATACTGCGCTGAATACATTGGTAACGATCCTCAAAGCGGAGCCATCTATGAAAATAGAAATTGATGGACACACTGATGCGGAAGGTACGAAAGAAAGGAATCTTGAACTCTCAAAAGAGCGTGCCAGGGCTGTTGCTGCTTATCTTGTTTCAAAAGGAATTGATAAAACAAGAATTCAAACGAAGGGTTATGGTGATACCCAACCAAAATCCGATAATCAAACCAAGCACGGTAGGGCAATAAACAGACGGGTTGAGGTCAAAATAGTTAGGTAATTGTCTGTCTTGTCCTGAAATAGGTTTCCAACCCCTCCGTAACTACTTTCTAACTGTTTCGCAACTCCTCCCCAAAGATTTTTAATGGTTCCGTTACTTCTCCGGGATCAATAGTTCCCTGATGTCAACGTCAATTGACCATTCTGCCTCAACATCGTGACTCCTTAATGGCGCGTTTATGGCTTGTTAATCCCGGTAATCCTAGTGAACCAGTTGAAAGATTTAGTGAACCAGTTACCTGTGGTTTGATTAACTCCCGCATGGACAAATCATCCATGCAAATGTCCATGCGATAAAAGAGGCTATTCCGCCAGCAATTGAATCCCCTTCTCCGTCGTATGGTACTTCTGATTGGGGCTCTTTGGCTTATCCGGTTCGGTCATCGCCAAAAACCCATGCTCCAGCATAGGGTTGATGTATTTATTCCTGAACTTGGTTCTGTCACTCCAGTTCATCAATGACATAATGCCCTGTATGGTTTGGACCTCCCGGCAGAATTCCAATAGCTGCCTTATCTCTGTTATACTTAGTCCCAACTTGGTCCCAGCTTGGTCCCAGCTTAGTGCCAGCTTAGTGCCAGCTTGGTGCCGGCTTGGTGCCGGCTTAGTGCCGGCTTGACTCTTAAAGAAAAAGGTCACTTTCGTATAATCCTGTCCCTGGTCGAATTCGGGATCGGTACCGGTATATGCTTTCCAACCGTTGATCATCTTGTCAAAACCGTAGCCGGCATTTTCCGCTAACCTGACTACGCGAAAGAACTTGGCGACAATGGGATTCCGCGGCATGGAAATATCTTCCTCCAGAAGTTTTTTCAAAGGTTTCGGCAGGGCTCCGGGATTGAAGAACTCGATCCGATCATCAAATACACGGACTCTCGGACAGGCGGCACTGAAATAATCGCTGTGCATGAGCATGTTCACCAGGGCTTCACGCAAAGCGCCCAATTGAGGATAATCTTCCGAAGCAAATCCTTCCTGTGTGAGCTTGAACGGCAGGTCAAGGTGCCTGCGGAGCCGCTCGAAAATGGCGAAGAAATACTCCCACAGGTTTTCCTGCTCGTCTATGCGGTACGTATAGCGCGTTGTGGCATCCGTATAGCTGGTTCCGGGAATTTCAAGGTAGTCTGCCCGGAAACCGGGGATTGCCTTTTGTATGGCCGATTCCGTACCGAGTGTGAGCAATCCGCCATAAGTGAGTGTTCCATCTTCCGGCAGGCGGATCCGCAACTTTTGCAGGAACTCTTCTTTGTTCAGGCGGTTGTAAGGATGTGAAGGGTTGAACCGGGAAAGGTATTCCCGGTATCGTTCATAGGAAGGCTCATGGATATCCGAGATAGACGTACCCGCAACGCCTTGGGTAGTACGTGTGCCAAAGGCCTGATCACGGTACATGGCATCAATTTCTTCCTTGGTGGCTTTCTGGTCTCCGCTGGCAGTGCGGATGAAGGTATTGGCTTGTGTATTGTAGTAAACCGGCTTCTTATCGGAAAGGGGAATGTAAAAAGCCAGGACAGCCCCTTCCGGGAAATCATACATTTTGCATTCCGGTACGATCTTCACATTGAATTTGTCACCCCGCAGCGTATTGGTGAAGTCCTGCTCGATCTTTTCCGGGTTCTTCACGCCGACAATTTCGTATTGTTTCCCCGTTTTCTTAACCCCAAATACCAGCCAGCCTCCGGCGGTATTGGAAAAGGCGCTCACCGTTTCCCATGCGTTTTTGGGAACTTCCGAACGGGCTTCCTTTACCTCAAAGTCTTCCCATTCAATGTCGGTGAGGCGGGATATGAGTTGGTCAGAGGTCATTTATCCTATCCATTTTGTCAGATCAATATGGGTAATCTCCTGGAAAATATCCGCAGCCTGTTTGGAGTCAATCTTTCCCGTTCCGACACTTACCAGCTTGCCAATCAACATCATCGCAAGGTCCTTCTTGCTTATCTTCTTGCTTTTGGCTTTCAGCTCTTCAATCTCTTCGAAAATAACCTCTTGTCCCAATCCCAATTCTTCAAGCTTTTCTAATACGGAGTCAATCCGCTTGTGCAAATCGGTTAATTCCTTTAGTGAATAGTCAACATCATGACCTGTCAGTTCTCTTTCCGGTACCTGGTAATTTTGAAAGATCCTTTGCTGTCTCTGTATTTCATCACCATAACTCCGAAGATTGTTCAAATCAGATCGGTTTAACCTTTCTTTCTCCTTTAAGAATTTGAGTTCATCATCCTGCCTTTTCTTGTTTTCCGCATCAAGGGCCTTGGTGAGGTATTCCTGGTTCCTGGATAATTCTTTTCGCTTGTCTGCAATCTTTTTCTCAAAGTCTGCAATCTTCCCTTGAATGCGGACAAGCTCTTTTGATTTTGATTCAATCTGGCGCTGGTAACTTTGGGCAGTGGACGTATTTCGCGAAGAAAGTACCCTTTTGGATAAATCGTTGATCCTGGAGTTCAAATCCACCTCCTTTCTCCGCTCCGCTGCCTGGTTCTTCAATAGGTCGGCAATTTGGGCGCTTATCCGGCTGACGTTATTTCTATAGGAAGTTGCTGACATTGATAAATTGGGACAACATTTGTAAGTTGGCTATACAGCATTTTTTGTCGAAAGCGCCCATTAAAATTCGATCACTTGAGGTAAAGGTCTCAAATAATTTTTTGGAGAACCTCCTATGCAGCGTGTCTAAAATTCCTTTCCCAACATCCGTCACAGTGAATACTGCTTTACCATCCTCGTATCTTACACCTAAAAGCCATTGTTTGCTTTCAGTACCGGACTGATTTCCGCATGTTTGGTATTTCGCCGCTTGTACTCGTATGTTGTATAAAGCTTCTTCATGCTTCATTATGAGCCATATTTAGCAAACGTTCTAACCAACCTCTTTTGGCTATAAGCCTTATCATCTCATCAGTCTCCTGCTCCGTAAATTTCTCTGCCTTGCTTTTAAAACCTGCTTTGGTGGTTTCCCATCGCGTCATTACCGCTCTGACTTCGACTAATTCTGCTGATTGTTCGTCAACGATGGACTTGCAAACAGTATTGAGAAGCTCAATCTTATGACTTCTTTGGTTAATGGGAAATGAGGCATAGAGGTTAAGTAATTCATCCATCGCATTGTCTATTTGTTCCAATTCCGGTTTAATGTATTTGGAATCAAACAAAGCATTTGACTTTTCGCCAAGGACTAAAACCTGAAATCCTTTCTGACCAACTGATTTCTTAGTAAAGAACTTATCTTTTCCGTTGATCAACTGACGGATTTTGTTATCATACGTACCATAGTGCCAGTTTTTGAACTGGAAATGGGTTTTTATTCCGTACAGCGCTTCTAAGTGGTACAGGTCTTTGGCAAGAATCATCTCCCCTTGCTCCATTTTATGTTCATGATGTTTCTTTATGACATGCCCAATAATCTGTTTCTGGTAAAATGCCAGCAACGCTTTGTCTGTTATGTTGGCTTGTTTTTGTTGAACTGGCCTGGCTGGAACCAATTCTCCCCTAAACGCCCTTTGACTCAAACTCCCATACAAATTCTCCAACTCTTGCAAGTTTTGCTGATATTGAGCTTTAAGCGCTTCTGTTTTTTCTACGATTTGGGCGAATTGGGTTTGGAGGCTGAGAGGAGGAATAGGAAGTAATAGTCTTTCTACTATTCCTGAATTCAAATTTTTCATTGTAATACCCTTGGCTGAATCCTCTAGGACTTTCTTTATTGAATCACTTGAAACCACCCAATGCAGAAATATTGAATTCAGATTCTCATTTGGTCTTATATACATGCTTCCAGTACCGCACAAATAGCCTTGTTCCTTAGACGTAATAACTGCACAACGTCCCATTTCACCCCTTCGGCCTAAAATAATATCACCTACATTAAGTACATAAGAGGTCAGTTCCTTCATTTTTTGAGTGGAAACTGTAAGGTTAGGATCGACAATAATTCTTCCGGAAACGATGTGGCTTGGATTAATCAGTGGTATTCCACCAACTATGTAATCCTTTCTGTGAAGCAAACTTCCGAATGGCCCTATTCTCACTGTGGCATTTTCTTTTACTGCTTGCTTTTCCCACCCCTTCTCATTCCTCGCCGGATCCCCAAACATCTCCAAAAACGTGCTTTTCAAAAACTCATCCAGCAGGGCAATGCTTTCTTTGCGCTGGGCAATCAGGTGCTCGGCTTTGCTGAGGATGTTGGCAATGTGGCGTTGGCTGGTAATTGGCACAACAGGAACCGCCAAATCTCTGAGTACTTTCCCATCAATATGAGGAATCGTAGCTCCCGTTGCCCGGCTTCTCAAATATTCAAATTTGCTTTGGAGAAACTTTCCGAGGAATACCGAGGAATATTGATCAGGGTTAACCAAACTAAGTTTGGCAATCGTACTGCCAATAAAACCTTCCTTATTATAGCCTATTGTTCCCGCATTAGCGCCATCCCATACAAGTAGTATGTCCTCTTTGTTTGCATATACCCCCTTTTTGTCATTCGTGAATTTGATGTCATTGTCGTTCCTCAAATCATCTATTTGAAGAACTCGCGATGAATTTTCATCAGGAATATCCACGATTGAGGGTTTTTTCCCTTTCTTGATTGCTACAATATTTCCTAACTTCTCAAATCTCATTTCGCCAACTCCTTTAATTCCGCCAATCCCTTCTGAATTCCGTTCTCTATTTTTTCCAGCTTGCCAATAATCACTTCAGGCTTTTCATAAACCACCTCTTCATACACTTCTTCCTTGTATTTGCTAAAGCTCAGGTCGTACCCATTTTCGGCTATTTCAGCTTTGGGTACAAAGAAGTGTTTGGCTTTGCGGTCGGTTTTCTTTTTCGGGTCTCGCTTTTTAAACTGTGCAACAATGTCCTGCAAGTCGCTTTCCTTGATCTTGTTGCGCTTATCATCCAGGCTGTATCCGTCATTTTCCATGTTGTAAAACCAGACATGCCCGGTTTCTCCGCCTTTGGTGAAAAGCAAGATGGCGGTGGCTACCCCTGCATACGGTTTGAATACACCGCTGGGCAAGGAGATCGCGGCTTTCAATTCGGCGCTATCCATCAGCATTTTTCGCAAGGCCTTAAATGCCTTCCCGCTCCCAAAGAGTACACCCTGGGGCACAATTACGGCAGCCGATCCGCCCATCCGGAGCATGTGAAGGATCCGTTCTACAAACAACAGTTCGGTTTTGGTGGTGGGCAGTTGCAGGCTTTCGTTGATGTCGCCTTTATCAATATTCCCGGTAAAGGGTGGGTTGGCCATGACCACATCATACTGGCTGGTTTCGTTGTAGCTTTTGCTCAGCGTGTCTTTGTAGTCAATCAAAGGTTCGTCTATACCGTGCATCATCAGGTTCATCATGCCTAAGCGCACCATCGTCGTGTCAAAGTCATAGCCCGAGAAACTATGATCGAGAATATCTTTGGTCTTTTGATTCAGGACAGCGCTTATGGTAGCCTGCTCAAATCCGTCATCATCCCTTACCAATCTTTCGGGTTCCTTTTTTCGGACCAGGTCGGTGAGAATGTATTGATACGCTCCCAGGAGAAAGCCGCCTGTTCCGCAAGCGGGATCGGCTATCCGGTTGCCCAGTTTGGGTTCTACCAGTTCCGCCATAAGTTTGATGATGTGCCTTGGCGTACGGAACTGTCCGTTCTTTCCCGCCGTCGCAATCTCACTCAGCAGCATTTCATACACATCCCCTTGAATGTCCTGAAAGGCATGTCCGCCTTCAATGGCATCCTTTTCAATCTCTTTGAAAATATCCTCCACAATGTTGATGGCCGAAACCAGCAGACTGGCCTTGGGCATAATGAATACGGCATTCTGCATGTGTTTGGTAAATGGAGATGTATCGCCGTTCAATTGTTTCAGGAAAGGAAACACTTTTGTCTGCACATGCAGCAGCATTTCCTCTGCCGGCTTATGCTTAAACACACTCCAACGCAGATCGTTTTTGTTCACCTTCTCATCCGTTCCGGGAATAGTGAAAATTCCTTCGAAACGGGATTTATACTTTTCTCCCGTAAACTCCGCATCCCTTTCCCGCTTGGCTTCCAGGTCATCCAGCCGCTTCATGAAAAGCAGATATGTAATTTGCTCAATGGCTGTCAGGGGATTGGTAATGCCACCTTCCCAGAAGTTCTGCCAGAGCTTGCCGATGAGTGATTTCAGGGTGCTGTTGTTTTGAAGCATTATTTCAGTTTCTTGATGTTCTTGTTGTGCAAGAGCGATTGCATTTGTGTAATGGCAATTTTGTTCAACTGTTCCAGCCGATCGCTTTGGTTTAGGCCCTGCCGGATCAGCACGGCATTGATGCTTTCCATATTGCTCAAAACCACCAGTTGTTCAATGGTAGCTGTGTCACGGATGTTTCCTTCAGCATCCGGGTTAGCCTCCCTCCATTGTTTTGCTGTCATGCCAAACAAGGCCATGTTCAGCATATCAGCCTCATCGGCATACACAAAATTGATTTTGTCTTTTGACAGGGCAGGTGGGATGAGGTTTTCCTTAATGGCATCCGTATGAATCCGGTAATTGACCTTGGCCAGCGTTCGTTGCAGGTTCCATTCCAGTTTAAGGCGGTCGTTCTCGTCAGCCTTCAGGCGTTGAAATTCCTTTATTACGTAGAGTTTAAACTCTATAGAAATCCAGGAAGCAAATTCAAATGCAATGTCTTTATGAGCGAAGGTTCCGCCATACCTTCCTGGTTTTGATATTATTCCAATGGCACCGGTGGATTCAATCCACCTTTTGGGAGTCATTACAAAACTGTTTAACCCGGCTTGTTTTCTAAACCCCTCGAATTCGAGGGGTTTAAAAGCAGGGTTGTAAATGCTCTCCCAGAAGCCTAATAATTCAATCGTATTCCTGTTACGCATCCAATTCTGGATGATGGTATCGGTATGTTCAGGATCCTTGTGCCGGGCAATATCCGTCAGGGAAATATAATCGTCCGAACCATTTTTCAGTACAGTTATTTCAGTGCCCCTGACCTGAATCGTTTTATTTTTTGCCATACTATGCTGCCAACACTTTATGGGTTAATTCAATGATTTCGTCAATTTCTTTTTGACTAAATACACCTCTGATCCCTTCCGGATGGATCATGGTGAAAGGTGATTCAATCAGGTTTCGCTTTTGTATTTCCTCTTTCTCAATGATGAAGTTGCGAAGCAGATCAAGAAACTGAAGTTGCCTGCTGGAAAGGTAACTATGTTCTGCAATAAACTGGTCAAATGATTTGCTGACAGCCTCCGGAAAGCTCTCCAGAACCTCAATGCCCAGGATATGCTTTACGAACTGGACAAACCTTGCCTTTCGGTTGTTGTAAACCCTTCGGAGCAGATCCAGGGTGATATGCGGATGTTCGTCATGTAGCTCCTGGGCCAGTTGCTCGGCTTCGGCTTCCGTGATATTGGAGCCGTTGAGCAGCTTTTGGAGGATGGGATTGACCTCAGCCAATTCTTTGACCTTTTCCTCAACCAGTTCCCGGTAGCGGGCAATGCTCACGGCTTCATGTTGCGGACCGAACTCAACCCGTTCCTTGGTATTGATAATGTCCTGAAAGTTGAACCGGGCAGGTCCCAGGGGAACAACCATAGATTCAATGAACTTCATGAGAGGAGAAAGCTTCACAATCAGTTCATCATATTTTGCTTCATCGACAGTCACCCAAAATTTATTGGTTTGAGACTCCCTGATCAATTGATCCTCTACGGCAACCAGGTTCACAGAAAGCGGAAGTTCGGAAATTGTTTCTACCAGTCCGTCCTTCAATGTCTCAAAACGCTCTTTGTCTTCCTCCAATCCGGCCAGTGATACTTCCACCACATCCTTTTCAAAGCGCATAGCCTTGAAATCAGTATTGGATACGGTTCGCATCAATGGCTTTACATTGGAGCGAAGGAATTCAAGCTTGTCAGCGGTCAGATTGGTCCAGAAGTTCTCATCTTCCAGCCGCTGCAAGTCATTTTTAGCCTCCATGATGACTACGGAGTTCTGCGGAAGATTTTCAATCTGCTTTCGCAATTTCTGTATTTCGCTTGTTATGGTATCCGTGAGTTCCAGTTCCTGTGCCCGCTCAATCTTATCCAATCTCAATCCAAACAGACGAACCGGCAAGGGAATTTGAGGTTTGAGTTCCTTGCCCTTCGGATTGAGTTTGAAATATTCAAAATTGTCCCAGCAATCAAGGATCAGGAAGACATCCTTTTGGGTACACCAGGGCTTGGGCTTCTCAGCATCCAAAAGCCGGGTACCCCTGCCAATCATTTGCCAGAACTTGGTATAGGAATAAACAGGTTTCGCAAAAACCAGATTCACCAGTTCCCGAACATCAATCCCGGTGTCAAGCATATCCACGCTCAAGGCAACTCTCGGCATGTCATTGTTGATAAACTGATCAAGCAGTCCGCCTTTCCCATAAACCCTTGGATCTTCAGAGACCAATACTTTTGCCAGTTCACCTTTGTATTCGGGATAAAGGGAATCAAAAATCTCCTCCATACGTCTTGCATGGGCCTTGCTCGTACAGAAGAATATCGTTTTTCCTGGAAGAACGCCATTCGGGTCTTTGATGCATTCCTCCATGAATTCCTTTACGATCAGTGCATTCGTTCCCTTGTTGATTACCGTTTTTTCAAGATCGGTGCCTTCGTAATTGATTTCTTCAATCTCCTTTCCTTCAAGTATCAATTGCTTCTGGTCTTCAAGGGAAATGGTTCGTTTGTTGATGCCTTCCTCCTGAAACCGGGTTATGATTTTCATTACCTGGAAGTCACACAGGTAGGGGGGAACGTGATTCACGGCTTCCTCATACGAAAAGGCAAAGGTGGGCACACCATCTTCGCAATCGAACAACTTGAAGGTATTGTGATCAATGACATCTGTCGGAGTAGCTGTGAGACCCAGCGTAATGGTGTTGAAGTAGTCAAGCACTTCCTGATACACGTTGTATATGCTGCGATGGCTTTCATCCACTACAACCAGGTCAAAGAAATGTGGTGAAAGATTGGCCGTTTTATCCCGGACAATATTGAGCATGGTCGGATAGGTGGAGACATAGATGCGCCTGTCTTTGGCAATGGCTTTCTCGCCAACTTTAGGCCATCTCGGTTCATTGGGCAAATGTTCCTTGAATGCATCAAGGGTTTGGTCACGAAGGGCAATTCTGTCCACCAGGAACAAAACCCGTTCTGCCCAGCCTGCGCGCATCAAAGCTTCTGCCAACGCAATACAAGTCCGGGTTTTGCCCGTACCGGTAGCCATGACCAAAAGGAACTTGCGCTTGCGTTTTTCAATGGCTTCCAGAACGGAACGAATCGCCCTCATTTGGTAATCCCGTCCGGCAATCTTGCTATTGATGAGTTCCCCGGCCAAGGCTTTTCGCGCTTTGCGGATGTAACGATACCGCTCAAGATCGTCTCTCGTGGGAAAGCCATAAACCTTTCTTGGGGGGTAGTTCTCCAAATCCCAGAAATAGATGTCGTGGCCATTGGTGTAAAAGCAGAAAGGAAGTTCACTTCCGTCATTCTTTTGAATGTTGTAACAATATTGCTTGGCTTGCTCTCTGCCGATGGCAGCATCAACCGATGTTTTCTTGGCCTCAACCACCGCTACTGCTTTACCGTCCCTGCCCAATAACACATAGTCGCTGAATTGATGCCCCTGATACGGAGTTAAGGGTTCGCTTACACCATCCGGCAGATCAACCCGGATGTCGAATTCCTCGGTTACCTGGGTACGGTCGCCGACATTCCAACCAGCCTCCTGGAGTCGCTGGTCTATAATCTGCTTCCTTGTTTGAGCTTCATTCATGTACCCGGTCAAAACAATTTATTTACTTAATGGATCATCATTGAATCACTTCTTCGTCGACACCAACAACTCCCTCACATCCACTTCCAGCGCCTGGGCGATCTCGAACAGGGTTTCCACGGTAGGCTGCATGGCATTGGTACACCACTTGGAAACCGTCGTACGGTTCTTGCCTGTTTTCTCGGCCAGCCAGTTGTTGGTCTTGCCCTTTTCCGCCAAGATAGTAAAGAAGAAAAAGATATGGTACTTCAAATATCACTCTAAGGGTTGCGGTACAAGCAATCCGATACAGTTCGAACCCGCGCCCAAGCAAGCAGGAACCAGGCCTTACCTGCTGTCTGCTATCCGAAACATTCTGCTATTGGTCCGGTGAAGCCTTTCGGGGAATGGCGTATGTATGGCCGCAAGTTCTTTGTGGTAACTCAGCTCCACTCATTCATTCGGTCCCCGCTCACTTCGTTCGCTTCCGGAATTTTCCTTTGGCAGACTTACAATGGCAGGGTTTTCCTTGTACCTCAATTGACGGAAGGTTGAAGCAAGCATAAGGCGGAGTGCTTTCTTACCGGCAGTCTTCTTGAAATAGGATTCCCGTTTAAGTGCATCCTGCTTAAACAAATAGAATTCGCAAAAGATCAGGATCAAGGGCCCTCTATTGGCGGTACTTTTAGTTTTTCCCTGTTGGTGATATTCCAGTCGTTTTTCAAGGTTGCTGGTATAACCCACGTAAAGAAGATGATCCTTCTGACTGAATAAGACGTAGACGCAATAGGGTAAGGGCATGGTAGAAAATTTAGTGCCCTCTACGCAAATATATGGAGAAAGAATAACTGCCCCGCAGCAGAACTCGTTCCTCGTTCGCTTCGGGGCTCCACGCCCTGAAGTGAAAAGCCGGGGAAGTACATAATAGAAAAGCCGGGACATTAAATCCCGGCTTTTCTACTTCAGGGGTGGAGCTGGCCGACATGACTTCGAACCGTCAAATTGACGATTTGTTGGCGGTAAGTGATTGGGGGATAAGCGGGTAATTGTTGGTGGGAGGGAAAGGGTCATTGACGGTTTGGGGGCAATGGAACCTTCTTACCGCTTCAACACCTCCCTGAACCGGTTGAATACCCTATCCATCAAACGCAGATCGTCCGTCACCACCTCGGCAGTCCCTTTCATTTCCGGTTTGTATGCCAGTTTTTTGTGATAGGTGGATTCCAGACCATCGGTCAGTTGAATCTCTGCCCGGTAAGCATTTCCGTTGGGGATCATGGATAGGGAAATCACCTTTCCGGCAATCCGTCCGTACTCGTGGGAAGGGTAATCCTGAAAAGCGATCTGCACCTGCTGTCCGCTTCTGACCTTGCCGGCTCCTTGGGAGGGCAGTTCCATCCAGGCCGTATAACTTTCACTTTCCGGGATTACTGCAAAGAGGGCATCGCCATCGGTGACATGCTGATTGGCATTTAGGTTAGACAGATAACTCAGCTTGCCGGAGATGGGAGACCGTAACAGGAAATTCTGTTCCCACGACTGCATGCCGTTTCTCAGACTGGCCTGGTATTGTTGAATGTCTTCCCGGTACTTGCGCTCGGTTTCGGTACGTGCATGTTCGGCATCCAGCAGTTGACTTTCCAGATCGTTCAGGGCAATGGCATTCTGCGTCATCGCTTTCTTCTGCTCTTCCATCGTCTGCTGTTTCTGCCTGTATGCGGATTCCCGATCAAAGAAATCTTTCTTGGAATACACTCCGTCTTTGTAAAGCTTCTGATCGGCATGGTAGGTCTCCGTGGCATTCTTGAGTTCTTTTTCGGACAGGGCTGCCTGCTCTTTCATGATGGCGATCAGTTTGCGGTACTGGCTGATCTTGTCTTTCAACTTGCCGATCTGCTCCATACCGTACGGATCATTGCGCCATTGGGCGTATTCGGTGCAGGCGGTTTTGAGCGATTGGTAATCCTGCTGAAGGCTTCCGAAAACAAGATTGTGATCGTTGAAAATTACTTGCCCGGTTTTGCCCGCCAGCAGTCGGTCTAAATCGGGCAGCAGGGAATCCAGGAAGATCATGCCTTCGCGTGTCATGTTGTTCTCGATCTCGGCCAGGGGCTCTCCCTGTTGTACCATTTGTCCATCGGCATGGAATAGGTGAACCAGTTTTCCCGAACTGTTGGACACCAGTTTCACCGGCGGGGTTTCCGTGGTCACCATCACCGGCCCGGCGATCACATCCGGGTAGCGGATGAACCACGACAGGAAGACCAGCATCAGGATCAGAAAGAAGATAAGGGCCGTACCCCAACGGATCATCCACGATGGGGCTTTGCCCAGAATGTCCTGGACTTCTTCGCTGCGCAGGTGAATATGTTCAGGCATTGGTTAATTGAAAATTGAAAAGGGAAAATTGAAAATTATGCAAGGGCATTGGACTTAGTAGATTTAATTATAGCTGCAAGAAGTTTGATGAGTTGGGTGTTCTGGTCCGAGAGGGCCGAGTATGAAACCGGGGAAATGTATTCGGATCGGTACAAGAGTTCGAGCCAGTATCTGCTTTCATTAGCTTCCTTGAGAGCGATGGCGTGTTTGTGAGTGAAATCAGCGCGACTTTCAGCGTGTTCTGCTTCCTGTACATTGGCCCCTATGGATGTGGCCGACCGCAGCCATTGTTTGGACAATACATATTCTTTATGTTCCCGGATTATGTCCTTATATGCTTTCACTGCATTCAACGCAAAGGCAAAACTCATCTCCCTCACTATATTCGGCTTTCGATCCATTTTCAATTTTCAACTTTTAATTTTCAATTCTCCTCCAGCTTTTCCAGTTGCAATTGATTCTTTACCAGATTGAAATACCTCCCTCTGGCGTCCACCAGTTCATCATGTGTACCCAACTCAATGATCTTCCCATTGTCAAGTACCACGATCTGGTCCGCATTCTTGACCGTGCTGAGGCGGTGGGCAATGATGACGGCGGTGCGCCCCTTCATAAAGGCTTCCAGGTTGTGCATGATCTGTCGTTCGTTTTCGGCATCCAGCGAACTGGTGGCCTCATCAAAGAGGATCATTTCCGGATTCTTATATACGGCCCTGGCGATGAGGATGCGTTGTTTCTGTCCTGTGCTGAGGCCCAAGCCCTCCATACCGATCTTGGTGTTGTAGCCCAGGGGCAGTCCTTCAATAAACTCCCTTATGTTGGCTGTTTCGGCAGCCTTTACAAGCCGGTCAAGGTCCACGTATTCAGCGCCCACGGCTATGTTGTTGGAGATGGTATCATTGAAGATAAAGC